>JABFYB010000280.1 GCA_013361475.1 Hamadaea sp. | reverse complement strand
GGCGCTGGCCGCCACCCTGCGGCGCGTCGCCGGGGACCTGCGAGCCGCCGAGGCGGACCGAGCCGAGGCCCGCGCCCGCCGGGCGGCCGTGCTGCTGGTGCTGCCGCTCGGACTGTGCTTCCTGCCGGCGTTCGTGCTGGCCGGACTGGCCCCCGTGGTGATCGCGGTGGTCGGGCAGCTCTCACAGTGAAGGAGTCCACTCACATGAAACGACCACCGGACGGCGGGATGAACACCGCCGAGTACGCCGTCGGCACCTTGGCCGCGGTCGCCTTCGCGGGACTGCTCTACAAGGTGTTGACCAGCAACATCATTCAGTCCGCGTTGACGGCGATCATCCAGCGGGCGCTGAAGTGATCGGTGCTCTCCGGTGTGGCCGGGCTCGTCCCGGCCGCACCGCCCCCGACAGCATCACCGCCAGCCGGAGGAGTCGAGGTTCCGCGACCGCGGAGTTGGCGGCGAGCCTGCCGGCGGTGGTCCTCCTGCTCCTGGTGGGACTGACCGCGGTGGACGCAGTAGCGACCCGGCTGCGCTGCGTCGACGCCGCGCGGGACGCGGCGCTGGCGGTCGCCCGTGGCGAACCGGCGAGCACCGCTCACCTGCCCAGCGGCGGCCGCCTGGCTGTCAGCGCATCGGGGGACCAGATCACCGCAGTGGTCAGCGCACCCGTGTACGCGGGCTGGCGCAGCCTGCGCGTCTCGGCGACCGCGGTCGCGGCGGTCGAGTCGTGATCGTCTCCGGCGGCCGATCGCTCGACCGCGACCGGGGCTCGGCGACGATCTGGGCCTTGGCCGTCGGACTGGTCATCGTGTTGTTCGCCGTCGCGATGGCCGAAGTCGGCGTGGCGATCACCGCCCGGCGCAGTGCCCAGGCAGCCGCCGACCTCGGAGCACTGGCCGGGGCGGCGCGGGCGATCGAGGGTGCTGCCGCGGCCTGTTCCCGGGCGGCGGCGTACGTGGCTGCCAACGGCGCTGAGCTGCGCGATTGTCGGCTCGACGGGCTCGACTTGATCGTCACGGCGGCGGTCGCCACCCGCTTCGGCACCGCGACGGCCGCCGCCCGTGCCGGCCCCGTCTCATGACGCCACGCCGCTTCGCCGAGCGCCGCATGAGCGCTGGATCACGGATCCCGGTCGAATCTTCGCCCATGATTCGACCGAGATCCCTGATCCAGCGCGGTGGGAGAGCGCCGAGAGGGGCGCGGTGAGGGGCGGGGTGAGGGGGCGCCGAGAGGGGCGCGATGAGAGGGCGCGGGGTGGGGAGCGCGGGAGCGCGAGGGGGAGGTGCGGGGTGGGTTAGGCGAGGGCGGCGAGCAGGAGGTCGAGGACGACGATCGCGCCCTCCTTGTCGAGCGGGTCGTTGCCGTTGCCGCACTTCGGCGACTGCACGCACGACGGGCAGCCCCGCAGGCAGCCGCAGGCGGCGATGGCGTCGCGAGTCGCGCGCAGCCAGTGCCCGGCGATCCCGTATGCCCGCTCGGCGAAACCGGCGCCGCCGGGATGCCCGTCGTAGACGAAGATCGTCGGCGCGCCGGTGTCGTAGTGCAACGCCGTCGACAGGCCGCCGATGTCCCAGCGGTCGCACGTCGCGACCAGCGGCAGCAGTCCGATCGCGGCGTGTTCGGCGGCGTGCAGCGATCCCGGCAGGTCCTCGATTCCGGCGACCACCTCGGGGGAGAGCGTGGTCCAGACGGCGACCGTACGCAGTTCCCGGGGCGGCAGGTCGAGTGGGAAGGTGCCGAGCACCTCACCGCTGCCGACGGCTCGGCGTTGGTAGGAGACGACCTGGTGGGAGACGTCGACGTCGCCCAGGAACAGCCCGATCGGACCGGCGTCCACATAAGACCGGACGGCGACGATGTCGAGGTTGGTGACGTCGCGGGCATGCGTCGTGTAGTCCGGTTCCTCGGCGACGACGAGGGCGGTGGCGTCGTCCAGGTCGAGCCGGTCCACCACATAGGAGGTGCCCTGGTGCAGGTAGACGGCCCCGTCGTGCAGCGCGTGATGGGCCGAGCCGGCGTCGAGCGTGCCGACCAGCCGGCCGGAGTCGGCTTCGACGATGGCGATCGGTGCGCCACCGGTGCCACGGAGGTCGACTTCGGGTCGCTGCGGATGCGTCCAGTAGAGCCCGGTCGGCCGCCGGCGGAGGGCACCCGCGTCGACCAGTTCGTCCACGAGCTCGTCCGGTGCGCCGAAGAGGGCGAGGTCCGCCGGGGTGAGCGGGGCTTCCATCGCCGCCGCGCACAGGTGGGGGCCCAGGACGTAGGGGTTGCCCGGGTCGAGCACGGTGGCCTCGACCGGCCGGTCGAACAGAGCGGACGGGTTGTGCACGAGATAGGTGTCGAGCGGGTCGTCCCGGGCCACCATCACGCAGAGTCCGTCGCGCCCGGCTCGCCCGGCCCGCCCGGCCTGCTGCCAGAGCGAGGCCAACCGGCCCGGATAGCCCGCGAGCAGCACGGCGTCCAGCCCGGTGAGGTCGACCCCCAGCTCCAGCGCGTTGGTCGTGGCCAGCCCGGTCAGGTCGCCGGCGAGCAGTGCCCGCTCCAGTGCGCGCCGGTCCTCGCGGAGATACCCGCCCCGGTACGCGGCGACCTGGGCGGCCAGCTGGGCGTCCACCTCCCGCAGGGCGCGCCGGGTCATGGCGGAGACGATCTCCGCCCCGCGGCGGGAGGGGACGAAGGCGAGCGTCCGCATCCCGGCGACGACGGCGTCGGTCAGCAGATCGGCCGTCTCGGCCAGCGCCGACCGCCGGTGCTCCTCGCCCGAGGCGTCCCGCTGCAACGGCGGCTCCCACAACGCGAAGGTCATCGCACCGCGCGGGGCGGTGTCCTCGCTGACCGCCACCGCCTCGGCCCCGATCAACCGGCCGACCGAGGCGGCGGGGTCGCCGGAGGTCGCGGAGGCCGCCAGGAAGACGACATCCCGCGGAGCCAGCCGCCGCAACCGGCGTAGGACGTGCGCGACGTGCGAGCCGAAGACCCCGCGGTACGCGTGGCACTCGTCCACGATCACGTAACGCAGTCCGCGCAGGAACCGCCGCCAGCGCCCGTGCCCGGGAAGGATGCCGTGATGCAGCATGTCCGGGTTGGTCAGCACCAGGTTGGCGTGCTGGCGTACCCAGTCCCGCTCGTCGCGGGGCGTGTCGCCGTCGAACACCGCTGCGCGTACCCCTGGGAGATCCAGAGCCGCGATCGCCCGCAGCTGATCCGCGGCGAGCGCCTTCGTCGGCGCGAGATAGAGGACGCGGGCAGTGGGCTCGGTGATCAGCTCGGCCAGCGCGGGCAGGAGGTAGGCCAGCGACTTGCCGGAGCCGGTGCCAGTGGCGACCACGGTGTGGTGGCCGGCGCGGGCATGCTCGCCGACCGCGACCTGGTGGGGCCACGGCGTCTCGATGCCGGCCTTGATCAGCGCCGTGACCAACGGCTCGGGCGCCCAGCTCGGCCAGGGCGCGGACGTGCCCGCGCGGGGCGGCCGCCACTCGATGTGCGTGATCGCCTCACGAGCGGCCTCCGGGCGCAGACGGCCCAGGCCGGACGCGGCGAGCAGCGCCGTGAGATCAGTGGTGGGGTCGGCGGTATTCACTTCCGCCAAAGCCTATCCGGATGCTGTGACACTCCGGCCATGCCGAGGAGGTGCATCCGTCGGCGACGATGGCAAGATGCCAGTCATGGAACTCTCGCTGGCGACGCGGACGGTCGCTGCCCACACGGTGCTGGAAGTCGCCGGGGAGGTCGACGTCTACACCGCGCCCAAGCTGCGGGATCGGCTCACCGAGCTGCTCGAGGCGGGTACTCGGGCGCTGGTCGTCGACCTCGGCCGGGTGGAGTTTCTCGACTCGACCGGGCTGGGCGTGCTCGTCGGCGGTCTGCGCAAGGCGCGCAACCTGGGCGGCAGCTTCGGCCTGGTGGTCGGGCAGGAGTCGCTGCTCAAGGTCTTCCGGATCACCGCTCTCGACCAGGTTCTCCCGCTGTATCCGACGATCGAGGCGGCCACCGGCCAGTCCGGCGACGGTGGTCGATAGGTGGCGACAGTACGCCTGGAGTTCACCCCCGAACCCGTCTACGTCCGTACCGCTCGCCTCGTCGGAGTCGCCGTGGCGCGGCGCGCCGGGCTGCCCGAGGACCGGCTGGACGAGGTACGCCAAGCGATCGGTGAGGCCTGCGGCCGCGCCGTCACCCGGCATCTGCGGCACAACCTCCGTGAGCCCGTGCTGGTCGAGATGCTCGACGAGAACCCCTACACGGTCCTCGTGACCGACCGGGCGCCCGACGACGCCGCCTCCGACATGGAGGAGGAGATCACGGTGGAGGCCAGCCTCGCCCTGCTCAGCGGGGTCGCCGAGGAGCTGGAGGTACGCCAGGCGCCGGACGGCGCGGGTTCGGTCGTACGGATGTCCTGGACCGCTCGTCCCCATCGCGCGCGGCGCTGAGGAGCACGAACCGCTGACCCTAACCCATGAGCCCGGCGCCACGCAGCGGCAAAGATCACCGCGACACGGCCGGACCTGGGTGTGACCAGGAACACGGTTCACCGCTAGAGTGCTCGGGTTATCTGCAACCGCCGCTACTCACTGTGAATGGCGGCGATCAACAGGAGGACATCGATGTCCGGGACCACAATTGTCGCCGACGGCGGCAAGGTGGCCCTTACCGGTAACAACGTCACGTACGTAGTTGTGGCCGCCGTGATCGCTCTCGTGGCGCTCGGCTTCGCCTTCACCCTCGTGCGAGCCGTGCTCGGCACCGGCAAGGGCACCGTCAAGATGCAGGAGATCGCGGGCGCCGTCCAAGAGGGCGCCACGGCATACCTGTTCCGCCAGTTCAAGACCCTGGCAATCTTCGTCGTGATCGCAGTCGTCGTACTCTTCGTGCTTCCCGTGCACGGGGTTTCCGACAACGAAACCGCGGTGAAGATCGGCCGCTCGGCCTTCTTCGTGGTGGGTGCGGTCTTCTCCGCCTTCATCGGCGGCGCCGGCATGGCGCTGGCCACCCGGGCGAACCTGCGGGTCGCCGCGGCGGCCCGGGAAGACGGCGGCCGCGAGAAGGCGATGTCGATCGCGTTCCGTTCCGGCGGCGTGGTCGGCTTCCTCACCGTCGGTCTCGGCCTGCTCGGTGCGGCCATCGTGGTGCTCGTGTACAAGAGCGACGCCCCGACCGTGCTCGAGGGCTTCGGCTTCGGCGCCGCGCTGCTCGCGATGTTCATGCGAGTCGGCGGCGGCATCTTCACCAAGGCCGCCGACGTCGGCGCCGACCTGGTCGGCAAGGTCGAGCAGGGCATCCCCGAGGACGACCCGCGCAACGCGGCCACCATCGCCGACAACGTCGGCGACAACGTGGGCGACTGCGCCGGCATGGCAGCCGACCTCTTCGAGTCGTACGCCGTCATGCTGGTCGCCTCGCTGATCCTGGGCAAGACCGCGTTCGGCACCCAGGGCCTGGTGTTCCCGCTGATCGTGGCCACCATCGGCGCCCTCGTCGCGATCGTCGGCGTGTTCATCACCCGGCTGCGGGCCTCCGACCGCAGCGGCCTGACCGCCATCAACCGCGCGTTCTACATCTCGGCTGTGATCTCGGCCGTGCTGGTCGGCGTCGCGACCTGGCTGTACCTGCCGGCGACGTTCAAGGAGTTCGACGGCGGCCTGCAGGACGTGGACGCCAACCCGCGGGTGGTCGCGCTCGCCGCGGTCGTCATCGGCATCGTGCTGGCCGCCGCCATCCAGGCGCTGACCGGCTACTTCACCGAGACCAGCCGCCGCCCGGTCCGGGACATCGGCAAGTCGTCCGAGACCGGTCCGGCCACCGTCATCCTCGCCGGCATCAGCGTCGGCCTGGAGTCGGCGGTCTACAGCGCGCTGCTCATCGGCGCGGCCGTCTTCGGCGCGTTCCTCCTCGGCACGGGCTCGATCACGCTGTCGCTGTTCGCCGTCGCGCTGGCCGGTTGCGGCCTGCTCACCACGGTCGGCGTCATCGTCGCCATGGACACCTTCGGCCCGATCAGCGACAACGCCCAGGGCATCGCCGAGATGTCCGGCGACATCGACGAGCGCGGTGCGCGTACGCTCACCGACCTCGACGCGGTCGGCAACACCACCAAGGCGATCACCAAGGGCATCGCGATCGCGACGGCGGTGCTCGCCGCGACCGCCCTGTTCGGTTCCTACACCGACACCCTGGTGTCCACCCTGGGCGGTGGCGAAGCCGCCGCGGCGAAGCTCGTCGAGTGGCTGAACATCTCCAACCCGGCCAACCTCGTCGGCCTCATCTGCGGCGCGGCGGTCGTCTTCCTGTTCTCCGGCCTGGCCATCAACGCCGTGTCCCGCTCCGCGGGCGCGGTCGTCATGGAGGTGCGCCGCCAGTTCCGGGAGTTCCCGGGCATCATGGACGGCTCGCAGCGTCCGGAGTACGGCAAGGTCGTGGACATCTGCACCCGGGACGCGCAGCGCGAGCTGATGACCCCCGGTCTGCTGGCGGTGCTCGCCCCGATCGCGGTCGGCTTCGGCCTCGGCCCGGGTGCGCTCGTGTCCTACCTGGCCGGCGCGATCGGCACCGGCACCCTGATGGCCGTCTTCCTGGCCAACTCGGGTGGCGCGTGGGACAACGCGAAGAAGATGGTCGAGGACGGCGAGTTCGGCGGCAAGGGCTCGCCGCAGCACGCCGCGACGGTCATCGGTGACACGGTCGGCGACCCGTTCAAGGACACCGCCGGTCCGGCCATCAACCCGCTGATCAAGGTCATGAACCTGGTCGCGCTGCTCATCGCCCCGGCCGTCGTCACGCTGAGCTTCGGCGCCGACGCCAACACCGGCGTACGCGTGGCGATCGCGGTCGCCGCGTTCGCGGTCATCGCGGGTGCCGTGGTGTTCAGCAAGCGCAAGCCGATCTCGGTCGGCGGAGACGGCGACTCGGGAAAAGCTGACGCCGCCTCGGCGGCGGATCGCGAGTCCGTCACTGCGTAACTCAGTCAGAAAATAGACAAGGCCCGAGGCGAAGCCTCGGGCCTTGTCTATTGGGGGGACATAGCACGGGTGTGCTACGGCGTCGTAGGCTGCTTCCATGCGAAGGCTCGCGCCACTCACCGCCCTCGCGGCCGCCCTCCTCGTCGCCGCGTGCTCCAGCGGCCCGCCGCCGAGAGTCTGGGCGGCCAACGTCTGCAGTGCCCTCACGCCCTGGCGGGCCGAGCTGCAGAGCCTGACGACGAAGGCTCAGGAGCAGGCCAACGCCGCCCCCAACTCGGCTCAGGCCAAGGAGAACCTCGTCCGGCTCTTCGACGGGGCGCAGAAGTCCACTGAGGCCGCTCGGGCCAAGGTCGAGGCGGCGGGCGTACCGGACGTCGACAACGGAGAGAAGATCGCGCACAACTTCATCGCCACGCTGACGGCGGTGCGCGACGCGTACGGGCATGCCAAGGACGGCGTCACCGCGTTGACGGCCGGGGACGCGCACACCTTCTCCGACGGCGTGGCGACGGTGCTCACCACGCTCAACACCGAGTACTCCAAGAGTGCGATAGACGTCAGCCAGCTGGATTCCGTCGAGCTCCGCAAGGCGTTCGACGAGGTCCCCGAGTGCAAGTAGCACGGGATGCTGGCCGTGCGACCGAGCCGAGGGCAGCTGCCCATCTTCGCCGCCGCCTCGGCCGACCCCGGGCCGGGTGACCTCGCCGGTCTGCTGATCGGGCCGGGGCAGGTGATCCGCATGGGTGGGACCGCCCGGGTGTCGGTCGTCGTCGACGCCCCGTGGCGGGTGCACGCCCTCGACGCCGAGCTGCGGCGACGAGAGCTGGCCATGCAGTGGGAGCCCTCCACCGTCGAGGGGCATTTCGGCGTACGCACCTCGTATTCCGGGGTGCTCGCCCCGTTGTCGGCGCTCTGGCTCCGGGGCGCCGTGAAGGCCCCACCGTCGACGTTCCTGCTCGACGGCGTACGCCTGAGGCTGTGGTTCACGGCGGCGGGCACGGTCACGCCCGACTCGCCGGAGTTGCTGCTCCGGCTCGGGGCCAACGACGAGCAGTGCTGGACGCCCGCGGCGCGGGCGCTGGCGGTGCTCGGCTTCCCGGTCGAGGCGGCCCGGGGACCGGCCCTGCGGATCTCCGGCCGTCGCCGGATTCGGCGGTTCGCGGAGCTGATCGGCGAGCCGCTGCCGGTGGTTCCGCTCACAGCCTGGCCGGCCTGATTCCAGCGTTTCGATCATGCCCGGAGCGGCAAAATACATGATCAACGACGGCGCGCCCCCGAGACAGGTATCGTCTACGCGTCGATGGGGTGCGCAACCGGAGCATTCAGCCGAGCGTTACCTTGGACATCCGCGGGCAGACCGCCCCGCCCATGCAAGCGACAGTGACGCCGCCTGCGACCAAGCCACTGCGGAGAGGTGCCGTGCCGACAGCCGCCAAGAACCGACTGGTCATCGTCGAGTCGCCGGCGAAGGCGAAGACGATCTCGGGCTACCTGGGCCCGGGATACGTCGTGGAAGCCAGCCTGGGCCACATCCGGGATCTCCCGGCCGGGTCCAAGCAGCTGCCTGAGCGGTACAAGAAGGAGCCCTGGGCGTACCTGGGGGTCGACGTCGACCACGGCTTCACCCCTATATATATCGTCAACCCGGACCGGGCCAAGCACGTCACGAAGCTGAAGGCCCTGCTCAAGGACGCCGACGAGCTGTACCTCGCGACAGACGAGGACCGTGAGGGCGAGGCGATCGCCTGGCACCTCGCGGAGACCTTGAAGCCGAAGGTGCCCGTCAAGCGGATGGTCTTCCACGAGATCACCCGGCCGGCGATCCAGGCTGCGGTGGCCAACCCCCGCGACATCGACAAGGACCTGGTCGACGCCCAGGAGACCCGGCGGATCGTCGACCGCCTCTACGGCTACGACGTCTCCCAGGTGCTCTGGAAGAAGGTCGCCCGGGGGACGAGCGCGGGCCGGGTGCAGTCGGTCGCGACCCGGATCGTGGTCGAGCGGGAGCGCCAGCGGATGGCGTTCCGCTCCGCGACGTACTGGGACATCGTGGCTGAACTGGTCGCCACGGGTGGGACGTTCAACGCCACGCTGATCGCACTGGACGGCGACCGGATCGCCACCGGCAAGGACTTCGACCCGGCCACCGGCCGGGTCCGCGGCGGCGTCGTCCACCTCGACGAGCAGGCCGCCCGGGGGCTGGCCGCCCGGCTGGACGACCGCCCGTTCACGGTCACCCGGGTCGAGGAGAAGCCCTACCGGCGTAAGCCGTCCCCGCCGTTCATCACCTCGACGCTGCAGCAGGAGGCCGCCCGCAAGCTGCGGTTCTCGTCGGCGCAGACGATGCGTACGGCCCAGCGGCTGTACGAGAACGGCTACATCACCTATATGCGTACCGACTCGGTGAACCTCTCGGAGTCGGCGTTGACCGCGGCCCGCAGCCAGATCGCGGAGCTGTACGGTCCGGCCAGCGTGCCGCCGCAGGCGCGGCGCTACACGGGCAAGGTCAAGAACGCGCAGGAGGCGCACGAGGCGATCCGGCCCGCCGGCGAGCACTTCCGTACGCCCGGCGACGTGGCCCGGGAGCTCTCGGTCGAGGAGTTCAAGCTCTATGAGCTGATCTGGAAGCGGACGCTGGCCTCGCAGATGACCGACGCGATCGGCAGCTCGGTCAGCGCCCGCATCCGCGCGATCTCGACCTCGAACGAGGAGGCCGACTTCGCCGCGTCCGGGACGACCATCACCGAGCCCGGCTTCCTGCGCGTCTACGTCGAGTCCAGCGACGACGAGACCGAGGACGCCGAGGGGGACAGCAAGCTCCCGCCGCTGGTCAAGGACCAGAAGCTGACCGAGAAGTCGCTGACCCCGCTCGGCCACACCACCCAGCCGCCGGCCCGGTACACGGAGGCGTCGCTGGTCAAGGCGCTGGAGGAGCTGGGCATCGGCCGCCCGTCGACGTATTCCTCGATCATGCAGACGATCCAGGACCGCGGTTACGTCAACAAGCGGGGCCAGGCGCTGATCCCGAGCTTCCTGGCGTTCGCCGTCGTGGGGCTGCTGGAGCGGCACTATCCGCGGCTGGTGGACTACGGCTTCACCGCGGCCATGGAGGACGAGCTGGACCAGATCGCCGAGGGCGACGCCTCCAGCCTCGAGTTCCTGACCTCGTTCTACTTCGGTGCACCGAGCGCCGCCGAGGGATCGGTCGCGCACGCGGGCGGCCTGAAGCGGCTCGTGACCGAGCAGCTCGGCGAGATCGACGCCCGTGAGGTCAACTCGATCCCGCTGTTCACCGACGACCAGGGCCGGGACCTCGTGGTCCGGGTCGGTCGCTACGGCCCGTACATCCAGCGGGGCGGTGGCACCGCGGCGGACGTGGACCCCGACGCCGAGTCGGCGGCCGACGGCGACCGCGTCTCCATCCCGGAGGGCCTGGCCCCGGACGAGCTGACCCCGGAGAAGGTCGAGGAGCTGTTCCTCGGCGGGGGCGGCGAGCGCAAGCTCGGCGAGCACCCGCAGACCGGCGAGCCCGTGGTGATCAAGTCCGGCCGGTTCGGCCCGTACGTCTCCTCCGGCGAGGTGAACTCGTCGCTGCTCAAGACGCAGTCGCCCGAGTCGCTGACCCTCGACCAGGCGGTGCAGCTGCTCAGCCTGCCTCGGTTGGTCGGCAATGACGAGAGCGGCGTGCCGATCTACGCCCGCAACGGCCGCTACGGTCCCTACATCGAGCGGGAGAAGGACTCGCGGTCGCTGGAGAGCGAGGATCAGCTCTTCACGGTGACCTTGGAGCAGGCGCTCGCGCTGCTGGCCGCGCCGAAGACGCGGGGCCGCCGGGCCGCCGCGCCGCCGCTGCGGGAGATGGGCAACGATCCGCTGACCGAGAAGCCGCTGGTCATCAAGGACGGCCGGTTCGGCCCGTATGTCACCGACGGCGAGGTCAACGCCTCGCTGCGGCGCGGGCAGAGCCCGGAGAGCCTGACGCTTGAGCAGGCCTCGGAGATGCTGTCGGAGAAGCGGGCGAAGGGCCCGGCGCCCAAGAAGGCGGCGGCCAAGAAGGCTGCACCGGCGGCGAAGAAGGCGGCGGCCAAGAAGACGACGACCGCCGCCAAGAAGACCGCCGGCGCGACCAAGAAGACGGCGGCGGCGAAGAAGACGACCGGTGCGGCGAAGAAGGCGCCCGCGAAGAAGGCAACCTCGGCGAAGAAGACCGCTGAGTAGCAGAGACGTCACGCCGGGCGGCTCGTTGATCCGAGTGGCGTTACAGTTTCGGTCTCAGCGTCGCGGTCGTCAGGTCGCCGACGCCTTTGCGAAGGAGCGGCGAGTGACAACACCAGCCGTGACGACCCGTCCACTGCGGCGGGTACCGGTCCAGGGCCGCAGTGTGGCCCGGGTCCAGCGGATGCTCGACGCCTGCGCGGAGCTGGTCGACGAGGTCGGTTACGAGGGCCTGACCACCACCCTGCTCGCCGAGCGGGCCGGGGTGGCGATCGGCTCGGTCTACCAGTTCTTCCCGGACAAGCGCGCCATCGTGCAGGCGCTCACGCTGCGTAACGTCGAGGCGTACCTGGCCCGGCTGGCCGAGCGGATCCCCGCCGGTGAGCTGGCCGACTGGTGGGACGGCGTGGACGCGGCGATCGAGGAGTACATCACGCTGCACCGGACCGTCCCCGGCTTCCGTACGCTGCACTTCGGCGACGTGGTGGACGTGCACCTCATCGACGCCGAGCGCGACAACAACGAGGTCATCGCCGACCACCTGGCCGAGCTGCTGGTGGCGTACCACTCGGTGCCCGATCGGCCGCGCCTGCGGTTCGCCCTGGTCATCGCGGTCGAGGCGGCCGACGCCCTGATCAAGCTCGCGTTCCGTCGCCAGCCCGACGGCGACGACGCCGTGCTCGTCGAGGCCAAGGCGCTCGTCCGGGAGTACCTCCACCGTCACGTCGGCCAGTCCTGACTCGTCCGGCCGCGCTCAGCGCAGGCCGGTTCCCGGCCGGATCACGGTTCGGGGTCGAATCTCGGCCCAAGATTCGACCGACATCCCTGATCCCGCGCTGAACAGCAGGCCGTACGGCATTCGGCGGCCGGGACAGGGACGCGCGCCGATGCCGAGATCCGGGTAACTTCAGGGTGCTCATTCTCGCGAGCGCTCGGCGCCGCACGACTAGAGTGATCTCAGGGCGCCCAGCGATGGGCAGGTGAGGTGGAGGCTGCCATCGGGAACCGGTCGCGTGGGCGGGCTGACGCCGGCGGTTCGAAGGATCGCGGCGCGGCCCCCGCTGCCCTGTCCGGCGACGTCTCCATTCTGAAGATCCGGCCGTTCCGGCGGCTGTGGATCGTCCTCGGGGTCGCCTCGCTCGGTGACTGGCTCGGCCTGCTGGCCACCGCCACCTTCGCCTCCGCCCAGGTGAGCGGCTCGGCCGCCAAAGGCCTGGCGTTCGGCTCCGTCATCGCCGTCCGGCTGCTGCCGGCCCTCGTCTTCGGCCCGGTGGCCGGCGTCCTCGCCGACCGGTTCGACCGGCGCTACATGATGGCGATCTGCGACGTCCTGCGGTTCTTCCTGTTCGCCTCGATCCCGCTGGTGGCGCTGCAGAGCACGAACTCCACGGTGACCATCGGCTGGGCGGCGGTCGCCACCTTCCTCATCGAGACGATCACCCTCATCTGGATCCCGGCCAAGGAGGCCGCGGTCCCGAACCTGATCCCCCGGGGCCGGCTCGAGGACGCCAACCAGCTCACGCTGATCACGACCTACGGCATCACGCCGGTGCTCGCGGCGCTCGGTCTGGCCGGGCTGAACCAGCTCTACCACTCGGTCACCGCGGGCGGCGTCGACCTGCCCGAGACCACGGCGTCCACCGTCGCGCTGTACTTCAACGCGCTGTCCCGCCTGGCCACGGCGGTCGTCGTCTTCTTCGGCATCCGGGAGATCAGCGGCCGCGACGGCCGGCACGAGGTTCCGCAGGAGAGCGCGCTGCGCCAGTTCCTCGACGGCTGGCGCTACATCGCGCGCTCCCCGCTGGTCCGGGGGCTCGTCCTCGGCATTCTCGGCGCGTTCGCCTGCGGCGGTCTGGTGATCGGCACCGCGCAGTTCTACGCCCGGTCGCTCAGCGGTGGCGATTCGACGTTCTACCTGCTCTTCGGCCTGATCTTCATCGGCCTCGGGGTCGGCATCGCGCTCGGCCCGCGGCTGATCGGCCAGCTGTCCCGGCGGCGCTGGTTCGGCCTTTCGATCATGCTGGCAGCCCTGTCCGTCGCCGCTCTGGCACTCGCGCCGCACCTCAGCGTCGCCGCCGTCGGCACCCTGCTCGTCGGGGCCGGGGCGGGCATGGCCTTCCTCTCCGGGACCACGCTGCTCGGCGGCGAGGTCGAGGATGAAGTGCGGGGCCGCGTCTTCGCCTTCGTCCAGACCTCCGTCCGGGTCGTGCTCATGCTCGCGATCGCGCTGTCCGGCGTACTGGTCGGGGCCGGCGGCTCGCCCGAGATCACGATCAAGGGCACGAGCGTGCCGATCTCGTCGACGCGCGTACTGCTCTTCATCGCGGGCATCTGCGGAACGCTGGCCGGCTACTGGGCGCTGCGGCAGATGGACGACAAGCCCGGCGTACCGCTGCTGCGCGACATCTGGGCGTCGATGCGGGGGCGTCCGCTCGGCCTGGTCGGCGACACCGCGGTCAGCGGGATGTTCATCGTCTTCGAGGGCGGCGAGGGCGCGGGCAAGAGCACGCAGATCGAGCTGCTCGCCCAGCACCTGCGCGACGAGGGCCGCGAGGTGCTCGTGACGCGCGAGCCCGGAGCCACGGCGGAGGGCGCGCGCATCCGCGAGCTGCTGCTGGAGACCCATTCGCCGGAGGGCGCCTTGTCCGCGCTCGGCCCCCGGGCCGAGGCCCTGCTCTACGCGGCGGACCGCGCGCACCATGTCGACTCAGTGGTACGCCCAGCGCTCGACCGGGGTGTGGTGGTCATCAGCGACCGCTACATCGACAGTTCGCTCGCCTATCAGGGCGCGGGGCGGACGTTGGACTCGGACGAGGTCGCCTGGCTGTCGTCCTGGGCGACCGAGGGGCTCACACCGGATCTCACCGTGCTGCTCGACATCGATCCCCGGATCGGGCTCGACCGGGTCGCCGAGCGGGGCGACGGCCACGACCGGCTGGAGAGCGAGGCGATCTCGTTCCACGACCGTGTCCGGTTCGCCTTCCTCGGCCTGGCCGACGCCGAACCGGCCCGGTACCTCGTCGTGGACGCGACCCTGCCGGTCGACCGGGTCGGCGGCGCGGTGGCGGAGAAGGTCGACAGCATGCTGCCGCCGCTGCACGAGGCGGACACGGTCTTCTCGCCGGGTCACGGTGTTCCGGAGCCGCCCACCTTTCGCTCCCCGGGACCGCTCGACCGGGCCGACGTGACCGCCGACCTCGCGGCTCGCCGGGGAAGCGCCCTCGCTGAGCCGCCCGAAGTGCAGGCAGTGCGTCGATGACCGCTTCGGTCTTCGACGATCTGGTCGGCCAGCCGGAGGCGGTCGGGACCCTGCAGGCTGCGGCGGGGGCGGCTGAGCTGATCCTGCGCGGGCAGCCGTCGCCGCCCGGCGTGATGACGCATTCGTGGCTGTTCACCGGCCCGGCCGGCTCCGGCCGATCCACGGCGGCCCGCGCCTTCGCGGCGGCGCTGCAATGCGTACGCGGTGGGGTGGGCTGTGGCGAGTGCTCGGGCTGCCACACCGTCCTCGCCGGTACGCATTCCGACGTGCGGTTCGTCGTCCCCGACGGGCTGAGCATCCCGGTGGCGCAGATGCGGGAGCTGGTCCTGCGGGCGGCGAGCGCCCCGACGGCGGGCCGCTGGCAGGTGCTCGTCGTGGCCGACGCCGACCGGCTCACCGAGGCGGCGGGCAACGCCCTGCTCAAGGCGGTCGAGGAGCCTCCGGATCGGACGGTGTTCCTGCTCTGTGCGCCGTCGACGCATCCGGACGACATTTCCGTGACGATCCGGTCGCGCTGCCGGCTCGTGCCACTGCGCCAGCCGGGGGCCGAGGCAGTGGCCGCCCTGCTCGCCCGGCGGGACGGCGTACCAGCTGATGTCGCGGCCTGGGCGGCGGCGGCCGCGCAGGGACATGTCGGCCGGGCGCGCCGGCTGGCCGCGGACTCGCACGCACGGACCCGTCGCGACGCCGTGCTGGCGGTACCCCGGCAGCTGACCACGGTCGGCGCCTGTTTCGACGCCGCGGCCTCGCTGATCGAGGCGGCCGAGGCGGAGGCGGCGGACGCGGTGGCGGGCGTGGACGCGGCCGAGCGCAGCGCGTTGGAGATGGCGCTGGGCGCGGGCGGGACGGGCAAGGGTGCGGCGGGCGCCGCTCGCGGCAGTGCCGGGCAGCTCAAGGAGCTGGAGAAGCGCCAGAAGTCGCGGGCGACCCGGGCGCAGCGGGATGCGCTGGACCGCGCGCTGATGGACCTCGCGGGGTTCTACCGCGATGTGCTGAACGCGCAGTTCGGCTCGGCGGCCGCGCCCATCCACACCGACGTCGACCAGGTGACCCGGGCGGCGGCGGCGAAGTGGCGACCTGAGTCGACCCTGCGCCGGCTCGAAGCCGTGCTGGCCTGTCGCGAGGCGATCGACACCAACGTCAAGCCCAAGATCGCGGTCGAAGCGATGATGCTCGCGCTCTGGCGCGGCTGACTGTCCGGGCGCGGCGGCGCTGAGGCGCTGGGGCGCTGAGGCGCTGAGGCGCTGGATCACGGATCTCGGTCGAATCTTGGACCGTGATTCGACCCGGATCCGTGATCTCGCTGTGCGGAGCACGTGGCGAGCATCTGGTTATCCACAGAGTTGTCCACAGGGACTGCCTCGTTATCCACAGGGACTACCGGGGCTGTGGAAGCGCCGGTAGCCTCGGCGACGTGCGGGAGGTCGACGAGGCGTGGATCGAGGAGGCGGTCACTGCTTACCGGCGGATCGAGGAGCGGCAGGCCGAGTTCCAGCGGTCGCTCTCGGCGATCGAGGTGAGCGTCCGCTCGCCCGACGGTCTCATCGAAGTGGTCGTGGCGGGTGAGGGAGGGGTGCGGAACGTGGCCGTCGTAGGTGCCCTTCGCAGTCAGACCGCGGCCGAGATCAACCGGTCGATCCAAGCCGCGCTCTTCGCCGCCAAAGACGCCGCCGATTGGGCGCGTCGCCGTCTCCATCAGGAGGTCTTCGGCGACTACCCGCGTCTGGGAGGTCCCTCATGAGCGGCCTCGCCAAGCTGGCCGACGCGCTGGAGCGCGCGGCCGAGCAGATCGCCGACATCCCGGCCGAGCTGGCCCGGCATGAGGTGACCCCGTTCAATGATCTGTCCGCGGCGCCGGGCCGGCTCGGCGACATCGGCCGGGACCTGCGGCGTCAGTGCGCCGACGCGTTCCAGAACCGCTACGACGAGACGACCGACGCCGCCCGCCGGCTCGACCGGCTCGCCGAGGGCGTACGCGAGGCCGGGGCGCGTTATGCGACGGCTGAGGAGACTGTGCGCGACGACGCGCGCCGGGAGCAGACGTTCGGGGATCATCCGGACTGGGGCCTGTGATGGATGCCCTCGACAAGATCGCCGGCCCGGCTGCTGACCTGCTACAGCGGGTCGATGCCGCGCTGGGCCGCCACGGCGCGCCGCCCGGCCATCAGGTCTGGCCGTTGCTGCGCTGGGTCGGCAGCCTCCCGGGCCCCGCTGTGCAGGCCGTCGTCGGTCTGCGCCCGATGCAGCTGCCCGGCGACGACGTGCGCGCGCTGACCGACCGCCTCGTCGAAGCGGTCTCCACCGTGGATCGGGTGGGCGTCAACTGGGAGGGCGACGCCGGGGCGGCGTACTTCTCGCAGTGGTCGGCACACCGTCGGCACATCGCCGATCCCGACACGTCGCTCGGCGCTCGGCTCGACGACTTCGGGGCGTACCTGGACGACGTGGAGGGGTGGATCGCGGAGAGCCGCGTCTCCCTCGCGATGCGGCTGGCGCTGGTCATGAAGTCGGCCGAGGCGATCAGCGTTGTCACCGGGCTGGATCCGATCGAGGTCGGCCTGGCCGCCGCGACCATCGGCGCGCTCGTCCTGGAAGAGGTCGAGGAGATCTGCAAGGCCGGCGAGGAGCTGCGGGAGACCTGGGAGACCCGGCTGGCGGCGCTGCCGTTCCGGCCCGGCCCGGAGTTCGGCCCGTCAACCGGCGGCATCACGCGGGTGGACCTGTAGAAACGCCGCCGCTCCCCGAGGAGAGCGGCGGCGTCCGAGGCCGTACGCGTCAGACCGAGCGACGGCGAGCCAGCAGGACCATCAGCCGCCCGAGCAGGGCCAGCAGCACACCCGTCCCCACCACGTACGCGACCGGCCCCATCCCGGTCTGGGGCAGCGTCCCCGGGCCGCCGCAGCCCGGCCCGCCGCAGCCGGCCGGGCTCGTGCTGGGGGAAGGGCTGACGCTGGCCGACGCCGAGGGCGACGCGGACGGGGTCGGCGAGGAGACCACCGGTACGTTGGGCGCCGTCGCCGAGGTGCGGAGCAGGCCGACCGCCAGGTCCAGGACGGTGACTTGAGCCTGGTTCGGACCACACAGGATCAGCTGGATCCGCAGGGACGCGGCTTCCGCGTCGACCGAGGCGTTGGTGATCGAATTGTCCAGCGCGCCGAGCGAGATGCGGAGCGTCGCGTACGCCTCGGGGCCGGGCACCTGGAGGCCCTCGGTGCGGACGTTGCCGACGAGCGAGTTCAGCACCGGTAGGTTGAGCCCGCGCAGGAGGGAGCCGAGCGGGTCGCCGCCGGTCAGGGGCAGCGTGATGTCGACGTTCTTCGTCGGCGTGCTCAACCGCTGCGTCGGTACGCCGGAGCCGGAGATCTCCAGCAGCGGGTTCGAGTACTCCACACTCGACGTACGCGCGGAGCCGGTCGCGGTGGCGGTCAGCTTCGGAGGTTTGAGCACCTTGACGGCCACCGCGCCGTTGAGGAGCCGCAGATCGGTCAGCTCGATCTCGGCCGCCGCGACCGACGCCGTACGCCCACCGACCGTCCGCAAGCCGGTCACGGCTTGGCTGGACAGGTTCCGCGGTACGCGTACCAAAGCGGAGGAGGAACTCGGCAGCACGCTGAGGTCGGCGATGGCGGCCGAGCTGACGCCGGCCGGCCCGGTCTGTTGGCCGCAGGCCATCTTCTCCGCCCAGGTGGCGTGGGCGGACAGGTCGCCGGTGCCCACCTTCGCGATGCCCGCGTCCTGGCTGAGCGCGTTGTAGACGGCCGGGCCGGCGTGGCTGGGCGGAGCCTGCTGGCTGACCGCGCTGCTGAGGAAGAGCGGGGAGAGCTTGATCCCGGCGACCCCGGCCTCGGCGTAGCGGGCGGCGGCGCGGGCGCTGACTGGCTTGCGGGCGTCCATCGTGGAGCGGGTGGACGCGAGGGCGAGGTCGGCGACCGGCCCGACCGGTACGCCCAACGGCCGCAGGTCGAGGGCGGTGAGCCGGACGAGGTCGGCGGAGGACTCAGCCGCGTACGCCCGCGGCGCACAGCTCGCGGCTGAGGCCGAATTGTCCAGAATCAGCACCGGGACGGCAGCGAAGACCGCGAGCAGCCCGGTCGAGAGCAAGCGGAAACGTCGGGGAGGCAGCATGCCGGGCCCAACGAACGCGTCGCCGGAACGGTGACGCGAATGTCGGGCAGTACCCGCATTTGGCTAACGACGAATGGTACGAATAGGTACGGGTGGTGCGCCGTTCTGCCGATGGTCCTAGAGTGGCGGGATGGGCATGCTCTGCGCGGTCACGTTCAACCAGTACGGTCGGCTCTTCTACCTCGATCCCGGCGACTTCCAGCCGCAGGTCGGGCAGAAAGTCCTGGTCCCGACGGAGGACGGGCCGGAGGTCGCCGAGTGCGTGTGGGCCGCGCAGTGGGTCTCCGACGACACCTCCGGCTTCCCCAAGATGCTCGGGCTGGCCGGCGACGACGACCTCGCCCGGGACAAGCAGCTCCGGGCGCGCAAGGCGGAGGCGCAGGTCGCCGCGCGCAAGCTGATCCGAGAGCACCAGCTGCCCATGAAGGTCGTCGCGGTCGACCACGTCGACGGATCGTCTCCGCAGACGACGATCTACTTCACCGCGCCCCACCGGGTCGACTTCCGATCCCTCGTCCGCGATCTCGGGGCGACCCTCAAATGCCGGGTGGAGCTGCGGCAGCTCTCCGCGCGGGACTCGGCGCGCGTCCAAGGTGGGATCGGATCCTGCGGCCGCGACCTGTGCTGCGCCACCTTCCTCACCGACTTCGAGCCGGTCACCATCCGGATGGCCAAGGATCAGGACCTGCCGCTCAATCCACTGCGGATCTCCGGCGCCTGCGGCCGGCTGATGTGCTGCCTGAAGTATGAGCACCCGCTCTACCAGGACTTCCAGGCCAGCGCCCCGGCGGTCGGCGAACGGGTCACCACCGACGAAGGCGACGGCAAGGTGGTCGCCCATTCCGTCCCGCGCGACTCCGTCGTCGTACGCCTCGACGCCGACGGATCCCGCCGAGTCTGCCCGAAGGCGTCGGTCTGCGGATCGCGGAAGCTCTTCGAGGATCGGTACACCTCGCCGCCCGCCGCTTGATCGCTGCGCTTCCGCGCGGCTTGATCGCTGTATCTCCGCGCGGCTTGATCCATGCAGATCACGGTTACGCAGCCTAAAACCGGCCGGGAAGCATGCATATCCGTGATGTGCAACCCGGCGGCGGCCGGCCACGCACCCGTCGGCGGCCGGCGCGACGGGAAGGCCCGAAGGGCCGACAGCGAAACGAGCGGATGACCGCTAGGCTGCACGGCTGTGACGAACCCCCAGCAGCAAGCGGGACAAGGCATTCCGGAGCAGTCCCCGGCGTCGGCGTTCGAGGGTCCGCCGGTCGGCGGTCCAGGCACTCCGGCACCCGAGTCCGGTGTGGACCCCGGAAACGAGCCGACGGTCCAGTTCGCGCTGCTTCCGCAGCACCGGCCGACCTCGATGGAGCCGACCGAGCTGGGATTCACGCCCAAGGAGCCGGTGCCGTGGCTCGGCCCGGTCCTGCTCGCCGTCACCGGCGTACGCGTCGCCTTCGCGGAGCAGTTCGGGGCGTACCTCGACAAGCGGGAGCTGCAGGGCGCCTTCCCGACGAAGATCTACGACGACCACGCCGAGGACGAGGAGCTGTGGCTCGACTACATCTCCGACCTCGGTGACGGGTTCAACGCGACCTATTCGATGGCTTGGCTGCTGGCGCAGAAGTCGCTCCGGGTCACCACCACTGAGGACCACCAGGACGACTTGGTGCTGACCGAGCTGCCCCGGGGCAAGGTGCTCGTGATGGGCGGCGACCAGGTCTACCCGACCGCCAGCGGTCAGGAGTACGAGGACCGCATGGTCGGGCCGTACCTGGCCGCGTACTCGACGCCCGAACCCGGTGAGACGCCGCCGTCGGCGTACGCGTTGCCCGGCAACCATGACTGGTACGACGGGCTGACCGCGTTCCTGCGGTTGTTCGCGCGCCGCGAAGGCGGTCACGTCGGCGCTTGGCAGACCAAGCAGACGCGGAGCTACTTCGCGTTGAAGCTGCCGCACAACTGGTGGCTGCTAGCCGTCGACGTGCAGGGCGAGGCGTACCTGGACGATCCGCAGCTCGACTACTTCCGCAGCGTCGCCAACCTGCTCGGGCCGGACGACAAGGTGATCATCGCCTTCCCGCAGCCGTCCTGGGTGCAGACGATCGAGCACCCGCGCGGTTACGACACCCTCGGCTATTTCCGGCGCAAGCTCATCGAGCCGACGGGGGCCAAGGTCAAGCTCATGGTCTCCGGCGACCTGCACCACTACGCCCGGTACGCCGAGGCGGACACGAGCGAGGAGCAGCTGATCACCTGCGGCAGCGGGGGTGCGTACCTCTACGCGACGCACGGCCTGCCCTCGAAGATCACCGTCCCGCCGCGCCGGCCGTTCGCGATCGACACTCAGCAGAAGTCGTTCACGCTGCGGAAGACCTATCCGACCAAGTCGAAGTCGCGGGCGCTGTCGATCGGGATCTTCCCCCGGCTGCCCTGGCGCAACCCGGGCTTCGCCACCTTCCTCGGCATCATCCACACGCTGTTCCTGCTCTCGCTCAAGGGCAAGGCGCACCAGCTCCTGAGCTTCCCGGCGTTCCTGATGATCGGCCTGATGCTGGCCGGATCGCTGTTCTTCGCGGTCGGCCTCTCGCACGGCATGCTCCGCCGGATACCCGTCCTCCTCGGACTGGCCCACGGCATAGCCCACATCCTGCTCGGCTACGCCGGCTACTTCGTCTGGCGGGAACTGCCCTTCGACGATCAGCCGTGGCCATGGCCGGGTGTCCTCGCGTTCGCCATCTACGGGCCGGTCGCCGGGCTCATCGCCACCGAACTGGTGGCCCTCTACCTGTTCCTCGCGGGTGGCTTCCGGGTGAACCTCAACGAGCTGTTCGCCGGGCAGGGGATCGAGGACTACAAGGGCTTCCTGCGGATGCGTTTCGCGCCGGACGGCTCGCTCACGATCTTCCCGATCGGCGTCGACCGGGTCGGCCGCAAGTGGGAGCCCAAGCCCCAGCGCGCGACCAGCACTCCGTGGTTCGACCCGGCCAAGCCGCTGCGGCCCAAGCTCATCGAGGAACCGATCGTCATCCGCTGACCCACCGTTTCCTTGCCGCCGGATCAGGGTTCGCGGTCGAATCATGATGCAAGATTCGACCTAGAACCCTGATCCAGCGCGAAAGCGGGATGCGGGACGCGGGGGGCGGGGGAGACGGGAAAGGGGCGGGCCGATGCTGAACGAGATAGCACGCATCGTCGCGGTCGGTCTGGCGCTGCTGGGCCGGCTGGTCCGGCGGGCGTTCCGGGGCTTGCGGTACCTGGTGCTGCTGGCCGCCTCCATCCGCACGACGACCGCGTCCGCCGTGCCGAGTGGCGCCCGGCTGCTCAACATCGCGCTCTTCTCCGTCGCGGCCGATCTGCTCCTGCTCGCCGAATGGTGGCGCCGGTCCACGCCGCCCGCCAGGGCGCCCGCGCTGATCGGGCTCGTCCTCGGCCTGCTGGCGGTCGGGGCAGCAGCCTGGCTCCTTCGCGACCGGACCTGGTCGCGCTTCGTCCTCGCCGCCGTCGAACTGGCCCGGCTTGTCGCCATCCTGCTCGTCGCGCTGAACCTGGTCACCGAGACGGCCGCCGCGGCGCTCCTCACGCTCGGGCTCGTCGAACGGGCACTGTGGACGGTCGCGGCCACTCCGGGCCACCGGTCCGCCATCGCCTCGGCCGCCGCGCGCTACGTCGGCGCGCTGCTCGTGCCGGTCGCCCTGATCGTGCTGGTCGCGCTCGTGGTGGGCGGCCTCTTCGCTCCGCTGCTCGCCCAGGTCGCGTTGCTGCTCGCGCTGATCCTGGCCCTCACGCTGCCGTCAGCGGGTACGCCGAAAGCCAAGCCGCCGAGGCAGCGACCGGTCCCGAAGTCGCAGCCGAAGTCGCAACGGAAGCCGCCGAAGTCGCAGCCGAAGGTGGAGCCGGCTGAGCCGGCCGCGTCGACGTCGTCGACCGAACCCGACGGCTCCTATCACCTCTACCGGCCGTCCTCGATGAACGGCCGTCCGCCCACCGACCCACCCACCCCACCCCGTTGATCATGGAGTTAACTGTGGTCGCGACGGTGTGGCGAGGCGGCGAACTCCATGATCAACCGCGCGCGGACGACGGGAACGAGGGGAGCACGGGATGCGGGTGCTGATCGCCACGGCGGTCGAGGTCGAGGCGGATGCGGTCCGCAAAGGACTGCCATCGGGTAGCGCCATCGAGGTCGCCGCAGTCGGGGTCGGCCCGGCGAACGCAGCGGCGGGGACGGCCCGGCGGCTGACCCTCGCGGAGGCGGCCGGTGCGCCCTATGACGGCGTTATCAGCATGGGCATCGCCGGTGGGTTCGCCGACGTCGTCGGCCTCGGCGGTCTCGTCGTGGCGACCCGGAGCATCGCGGCCGACCTGGGCGCGCAGTCGCCGGAGGGCTACCTGAGCATCGACGAGCTGGGCTTCGGCCGCGCAGTATCCGAAGTGGACCCAGCCCTGCACGCCCTGCTGCGCGGACGGCTGCGCGACGCCGTCTCCGGCGACGTCCTCACCGTGTCGACCGTCACCGGGATCGCCGGCCGGGCCCAGGAGCTGCGGCTCCGCTACCCGCACGCGGCGGCCGAGGCGATGGAGGGTGCCGGCGTGGCGGCTGCCGCAACCGCCTGCGGTGTCGCGTACGCCGAGATCAGGGCCATCTCCAACGCGATCGGCCCCCGGGATCGGGCGGCTTGGCAGATCGGCGCCGCGCTGCAGGCGCTGACGGGTGCCGCCGCCACGATCGGGGATAGCCTGGAAGCACTATGAAGATCGCGTACTCGCCCTGCCCGAACGACACCTTCGTCTTCCATGCGCTGACCCACGGCCTGGTGCCGGGCGCGCCCGAGTTCGACGTGACGTTCGCTGACGTCGACGTGACGAACACGGCCGCCCTCGACGGCCGGTTCGACCTGGTCAAGGTCTCGTACGCCGCGCTGCCCTGGCTGCTCGACCAGTACGAGCTGCTGCCCTGCGGCGGCGCGCTCGGCCGGGGCTGCGGCCCGCTTCTGCTCACCCTCACCGAAGCCGGGATCGACGGGAAGACGGTCGCCGTGCCCGGGGAACGGACTACGGCGTACCTCTTGATGCGCCTGTGGGCCGAGCAGACCGGGCAGCGGCCCGCGGACATCGTGGTGGTCCCGTTCCACGAGATCATGCCGGGCGTCGCGGCCGGGCGGTTCGACGCGGGCCTGGTGATCCACGAGGCCCGGTTCACCTATCCGCGCTATGGACTGTCGCAATTGGTGGATCTTGGCGAATGGTGGGAATCTGACACCGGGTCGCCGATTCCGCTCGGCGCCATCCTGGCCAAACGCGGTGCGGTCGACCCGAGGGCGGCCACGGAGTGGATCCGGGCCTCGGTCCGGCACGCGTGGGCGCGTCCCGAAGACAGCCGGGAGTACGTCCTCGCGCACGCCCAGGAGATGGAGCAGACCGTGGTGGATCAACACATCTCGTTGTATGTCAACGAGTTCACCGAGGATCTCGGCCTGGCGGGGTACGCGGCCGTCCGCGAACTCCTGGAACGTTCGGAGAAAGCCGGACTTACCCCCGGTATTGCTGTTGGGCTGGACGATCTCGCTCGATAGCCTTAACCCGGCCGCATTGCCGCGGCGGGACGACGGGTCACGACGTGGCCGCACAGGGATGGGAAGCAGGGATCAACGGTGCCAACCGGTCGGGTCAAGTGGTACGACGCCCAGAAGGGCTACGGCTTCGTCACCAGCGACGAGGGCGGCGACGTCTTTCTGCCCAAGACCGCACTCCCCGGTGGGGTCGCCGAACTCAAGGGCGGCCAGAAGATCGAGTTCGGGATCATCGAGGGGCGCAAGGGCGCGCAGGCGATGGGCGTGAAGCTGCTGGAGGCGCCGCCGTCGCTCGCGCAGGCTCAAGCCGAGGCGAAGCGGCGTACGCCGGACGAGCTGAACACCCTCATCGAGGACATGATCAAGGTGCTCGAGGCGAAGATCCTGCCCGACCTGAAGCGGGGCCGGCACCCGGACCGCAAGACGGCGCAGAAGATCGGCGAGGCGCTGCACGCGGTCGCCCGCGAACTCGAACTCTGACGCGTTCTTTGGCTGCAGATCACGGTTACGCAGGTTGAATCCGCTCGGGAAGCCTGCGTAACCGTGATCTGCAAGCGGGTCAGTTTTCGGGGACGGCCGCCGTCACTCGCGACAACGCGAACGTGTGGATCGTCTGCGTACGCTCGTCTTCCGCGCGCAGGTAGCCGGCGC
>JABFYB010000406.1 GCA_013361475.1 Hamadaea sp. | reverse complement strand
GCCCCGGTCGCGACGTCGGACCTGCTGCCGGGGGCGGTCTCCTGGTCGCCGGGCAACCCGTCGGCGGGCAACACCGTGACCTTCTCGGTGTCGATCAAGAACCAGGGCAGCGTCGCCTCGGCGAGCGGCTCGCACGGCATCACGCTGACCGTCAAGGACGCGAGCGGCGCGACGATCACGACCAAGACCGGGTCCTACTCGGGCACGATCGCGGCCGGGGCCACCACGAGCCCGGTCAGCCTCGGGACGTGGACGGCGGTCAACGGGAAGTACACCGTGACCACCACGATCGCGGTGGACGCCAACGAGCTGGCGGTCAAGCAGGGCAACAACACCAGCACGACGTCCTTCTTCGTCGGCCGGGGGGCGAACCTGCCCTACGACATGTACGAGGCCGAGGACGGCTCGACCGGTGGCGGTGCGACGGTGATCGGCCCGAACCGGACCATCGGCGACCTCGCCGGCGAGGCGTCCGGACGGAAGGCCGTGACCCTCGGGAGCACCGGCTCCTACGTGCAGTGGACCACCAAGAATCCGACGAACACCCTGGTGACCCGGTTCTCGATGCCGGACTCCTCGGGTGGCGGCGGGCAGACGTCGTCGCTGAGCGTCTACGTCGACGGGGTGTTCCACAAGTCGATCCCGCTGACCTCGCGCTATGCCTGGCTCTACGGCGCGGAGTCCGGTCCGGGCAACTCGCCGGGCGCGGGCAGCCCGCGGCACATCTACGACGAGGCCAACGTCATGCTGGACTCGACCGTGCCGGCCGGGCACACGATCCGGCTGCAGAAGGACTCGGGCAACCCGCTGACCTACACGATCGACTTCGTGAACCTCGAGCAGGTCAGCGCGCTGGCGAACCCCGACCCCGCCAAGTACGCCGTGCCCAACGGCTTCACCCACCAAGACGTGCAGAGCGCCTTGGACCGCGTACGCATGGACACGACGGGCACCCTCGTCGGGGTCTACCTCCCGGCGGGCACCTACGACACCGCGCAGAAGTTCCAGATCTACGGCAAGGCCGTCCAGGTCGTCGGCGCGGGGGTCTGGTACACCCGCTTCCAGACCCCGCAGGGCCAGGAGAACACCGACGCCGGCTTCGCGGTGCAGAGCACGGCCAACGGTTCGTCCTTCAAGCACCTCGCCTTCTTCGGGAACTACACCTCGCGGATCGACGGTCCCGGCAAGGTGTGGGGTGAGCTGAAGGACGTCTCCAACCTGACCATCGACGACGTCTGGGTGGAGCACACCGTCTGCATGTACTGGGGTGTCCACAACGACCACATCACCATCAAGAACGCCCGCATCCGCGACACGTTCGCCGATGGGGTCAACTTCACGAGCGACAGCACCGGCCTGTCGGTGAGCAACAGCGAGGGCCGATCCAACGGGGACGACGCGTTCGCGCTGTTCTCGGCGATCGACGGCGGCGGCAGCGTGGGCAACCACGGCAACGTCTTCGAGAACCTCTCGGCGACGCTGACCTGGCGTGCGGCCGGCCTGGCCGTCTACGGCGGGTACGACAACATCTTCCGCAACCTCTACATCGCGGACATGCTGACGTACTCCGGCATCACGGTCAGCTCACTCGACTTCGGCTATCCGTTCGTCGGCTTTGGCTCGTCGCCGCCCACCCAGTTCCAGAGCATCAGCCTGGTACGCGCGGGCGGGCACTTCTGGGGCGCCCAGACTTTTGGGGCGATCTGGTGCTTCGCGGCGTCGAAGCAGTTCCGGGGCATCCGGTTCAGCGATATCGACATCGTGGACCCGACCTACTCGGGGATCATGTTCCAGTCGAAGTACCCGGAGGCGCAGCCGATCACGGACACCACGTTCACCAACGTCTCGATCAGCGGCGCGCAGCGCAGCGGCGACGCCTTCGACGCCAAGTCGGGCTTCGGGATCTGGGTGAACGAGATGCCGGAGTCCGGCCAGGGTCCGGCGGTCGGGTCGGCCACCTTCACCAACCTCACGTTCAGCAACAACTACCAGAACATCAAGAACACGACGACGACGTTCACCCTCACGATCAACTGAGCTGAGCGCACCCGAAGTGAGCTCGGAGGCCGCCCGCTACTGGGCGGCCTCCGGGTCGGTGATGTCGGCGTACGCGCCGTCGAGCGCTTCGACCGTCGCGTCGGCGCCCACGGCGACGGCGACGCCGTGCTCGCCCGCGCCGAGGGTGATCGTCCGGCCGCGTAGCCGTTCGTCGGCGATCACGGGCCAGGGCTTGGCCGAGCCGAACGGGGTGATCGTCCCGCGTTCGTACCCGGTCGCCTCCTTGGCGGTCGCGGCGTCCGGCATGGACAGCCGGCTGACGCCGAGCAGCGCTCGCAGTTTCGGCCAGGAGATCACCCGGTCGCCGGGGACCAGGGCGAACAGGTAGTCGTCGTCGCCTCGGCGGACCACGATCGTCTTGACGACGTCCGGAATCTCGACACCGCGGGCGGCGGCGGCTTCCGGCAGGCTCCGAACGGGACCATGCTGGATCACGCGATGTTCCAGACCGGCTTCGGCGAGCGCGTCCAGCGCGGGATTGCTCATGCCGTCAGCGTATCGGCTGGATCATCCCTCCTCGACCAGCTCGAGGATCACCGCCTGCGGATCGCCGACGAGAGCGGGTGCGTTCCCGGTGCCCCAGATCTGCGTACGCAGGAAGGCCAGGAAGGCCGACGCCTGCTCGGCGGAGCCGAAGTCGAGGTCGATCGCGACCGACCCGGGATCGCCCACCGGCTGGTAGATGCGGTGTTTGCGGACGCCTGCCCGCTGCCGGGCAGGCCCGAAGCGGTCGAACGCCGCCTTCCAGGCTGCGTACTGCGTGATCGCGTGTTCGATGTGCAAGGTAGTCATGTGTTCATCGTCAGACGGCGGGTTGGTGTGGCGGCATCCCAGGAATGTGGGGTTCCACCGTCAGTACGCTCAAGGGCATGCCCGTCCCGATGGCGGCTGCCGGCCGCGTCGAGCGCCGCTGCGCCGTCGGCGGCGACCTCACCGAGCTGCGGCGTGACCTGGTCGAGGAGCTGCGCCGCAGCCTCGGCTTCGACTATTTCGCCTTTCTGCTGACCGATCCGCAGTCCGAGGTGGGCTCGGCCCCGATCGCCGAGGTACCGAGCGTGCCCGACCTGCCGCGGCTGATCCGGTTGAAGTACCTGACGCCGGTGAACCGCTGGACGGCGCTGACGACGCCGGTCGCGCTGCTGCGAAGCGGTGGCGATCTCGCTCGCAGCCTCGTGTGGCGTGAGTGGATGGCGGCCTACGGGATCGCCGACGTCGCCTCGGTCGTCTTCCGCGACCGGTACGGTTGCTGGGGTTTTCTCGACCTGTGGCGGTCTGGCGAACGGCCCGAGTTCACCGCGGCCGACGCGGCCTTGCTCACTGCCGTCGCGGGTTTGATCACGACCGCGCTCCGCTCAGGTCAGGCCGAGACGTTCCGAGCACGGCCGCCGTCGGCCGAGCGCTCCGCGCCGGTCGTGCTCATGCTGTCGCCGCAGCTCGATCTGCTCGGTCAGACGCCGCAGACTCCGGACTTCCTGCGTACGCTCGTCCCGCCGCCGTTGGGCCGGGCGCCGATCCCGGCGGGGGCGTACAACGTGGCCGCGCAGTTGTTGGCCGTCGAGGCCGGAGTCGACACCCATCCGGCGTACGCCCGCGTGCACTTGGCGGCGGGGGAGTGGCTCACGCTCCGGGCCGATCGGCTCGGGGAGAACATCGCGGTGACCATGGAACGAACCGGCCCGGCCGAGCGGCTGGACTTGTTCGGCCTGGCCTTCGGGTTGAGCACCCGCGAGGCGGAGTTGCTCCGGCAGCTCGCGGCGGGTGCGGACACCCGCGAGGCGGCCCGCGCGCTGTTCGTCTCGGAGCACACGGTCCAGGACCATCTCAAGTCGATCTTCGCCAAGACCGGTCTGCGAACTCGGCCTAGCCTGCTGTCGCACGCGGTCGGCTCGTGAGCCTGGCGAGGAAGTCGTCCGCCAGGCGGGTTTGCTGCTCGGCCGGGAAGCGGTCCGGATCGAACAGCACCTGGACGACCAGCCCGTGGGTGAAGGCGAGCGCGGTGGCGGCCACCTCGTCGGGATCGCCGGCGGGCAGCTCACCCTGCTTCTGGGCCACCACGATGGCCTCCCGGAACGCCGCCCGGATGCGTTCGTAGCGCCGGGTCTGGGCGGCGAACAAGTCCGGATCGGCCAGCGCCACGTCCCACGAACTCACCCAGATCCGGTTCATCGCCAGACCGTCCGGGGTCAAGGGGAGGATGTTCAAGATGTGGGTACGCAGCGCGGGCAGCCCCGGCGCGGGAGCCTTCAGCCGGGTGCGCTGCGCTGTGCGTATCTCCAAGATGTCGAGCGCGTGGGCGACCAGCTCGCGCTTGCCCGCGAAGTAGTGGGTGACGAGCCCGGTCGATGCCCCGAGAGCCCCCGCCACCGCGCGGAGGGTGAGGCCCGGGAAGCCGTGTTCGGCCAGGACCTGCCAGACGGCGGCGGAGACGTCTTCGCGGCGGGCGTCATGATCGGCTCGGGCGGGAGGCATGTACGCTAGTGTACGTACCGAACGTTTGTTATGTACTTCAGCCCGCTGGAGGCCGCATGTTCGCCCATCCCCTCACCGCCGACGCCGAACTCCGCCCGTTGCAGCCCTGGCACGCGGCCGAGTTCGCCGAGCACCGGGAGCGTGCCTATGAGCACATCAGCCCCTGGGTGGGCGCCGGGTTCGCCAACGACGAGGCCGGCCTGGTGCTGCAGCGATACGCGGACAAGTACGCCAAGGACGCGGGCGGGATCTGGGGCATCTGGCTCGACGGGCGGCTGGTCGGCGGCGTGCTGCTCGTATCGTTCGACCTGAAGTCCGGCGTCAGCGAGGCCGGGTGCTGGCTGGAGCCGTCCGCCGTCGGCCGGGGCCTGATCACCCGGGCCGCCACGGTGCTGCTCGACTGGGTGATCCTCGACCGCGGCATCGAACGCGTCGAGTGGCACACCAACGCGCGCAACGCGCCCAGCATCGCCGTCGCGAAGCGGCTGGGCATGAGCCTCGACGGGACCATGCGGTCGGCGTTCCCCTCGGCCTCCGGCGAACGGGGGGACATGGAGGTGTGGTCGGTGCTCGCCGCGGAGTGGCGCGCCCATCGGGCCGTGGCCGACGAGGACAAGGCGGCGGTGGACGCGCTGACGGCGAAGTTCTTCGCGTTGTTCACGAACACGGAGGGCGCCGTGCCGGACGTGAGCCGGATCCACGACCTGTTCGTCCCGAACGGCGTGATCTCCAACGGCGGCCCGAAAGCCGCGCTCTACGACCTCGACGCGTTCGCCGCCCCGCGCCAGGCCCTGCTCACCTCGGGCGACCTCACGGACTTCGCCGAATGGGAGACCTGGGAGCGGACGACGTTCTTCGGCGACGTGGCCCACCGGCTCGGTGGCTACCGCAAGCAGGGTGTGCTGCGCGGTGCGCCGTTCACCGGCGGCGGGAACAAGAGCATGCAGTTCCTGCGTACGCCGGACGGCTGGCGGCTGACCTCGGTCAGCTGGGACGACGAGCGGCCGCCAACGCCGTGAGCAGGACTTCGCGGGCCTCGGTCAGACTCGGGCCGGGCGCGGCCAGCGCTCCGGATCGTCGCCGAACACGGTGACGATCCCCAACCGTCGTAACAGGTCCCCGGCGAACGTGCCGCTGCCGAGGACCACCCAGGGCTTGCGCCACACCGGAATGACCGCACGGGTGCTCCGCTGCGGGGGTGGCGCGGTCTACGCGACCTCGGCGTCCGCCAGCCACGCCGGCCGGTCCGCGCCCAGCGCGGCCGGCAGGCGGGACAGGGAGGCGAAGGCGGCGTCGAGGTCGCGCGGATAGGTCACCCAACGTTGGCGAGGACGAGGTCGGGGATAGTGTTTCACCCCTTTTGCGCCGGGGTATCCGCGCCTCATGCAGATCACGATCACCGCAGACGACGTGCGAGCGCTCGCCCAGTCGGGGGACGAGGACCCGGTGCTGGCGCTGATCGACGGCCAGCCCGCCGTCCTGCCCGCCGCCGAGCTGGCCGATCATGATCACGTCATCTGCACTCAGGTCGCCCTCATCCAGGCGCTCGGCATGGAGGTCACCGATGCCGAGGCGGAGATCTTCGCCGGGCACCTGACCGCCGATCTGCCGCAGTAAGCCCTGGGCGGCACTCGCCCTGGGCGTCGAGCCCACGAGGGAGGGCGAACATGGTTACCGTCACCCATCACCAGCATCACGGCGGAGTCCTGCACTGGGACAATGCGCTGCAGACCGCGGCCGGCCTCTTCGGGGCGGTCTTTCTGCTGGTCGGGGTGCTCGGCTTCATCCCGGGCATCACGACCAACTACGGGGACATGACCTTTGCCGGGCACGACTCCGGTGCGGAACTCCTCGGCGTCTTCCAGGTCTCGGTGCTGCACAACATCGTCCACCTGCTCTTCGGCGTGGCCGGGCTGGCGATGGCGCGTACGCTCGGCGGCGCTCGCGTCTTCCTGATCGGCGGCGGGGCGATCTACCTGGTGCTGTGGATCTACGGGCTGGTCGTCGACATGGGCGCCGACGCGAACTTCGTGCCCTTCAACACGGCGGACAACTGGCTGCACTTCGGCCTCGGCATCGCCATGATCGCGCTCGGCTTGGCCCTCACGCCCCGGCGGAGTCTCATGCGACGTCGCTGAGCCCGGGCTGCGCTGAGTCTGGGCTGCTTGGCCAAGATCGGCGGC
>JABFYB010000076.1 GCA_013361475.1 Hamadaea sp. | reverse complement strand
CAGCGACAGCCCCGCCTCGAACCGCGGGATCTCCCGCTCGGCGACGCCGACGATCTCCCGCAGCCAGTCGGTCAGCTCCGCCCGGCCGGCCTCGGTGATCTCGTAGACCGTCCGCTCCGGCCGCAGGCCCTGCCGCTCACTGTGGACCGCGCGGATGAAGTCGTGCTTCTCCAGGTTGCCGACGACGGTGTAGAGCGAGCCCCACTTGATCGGCATGTCCCGGTCCTTGCCGCGTTCCCGCAGCTCGGTCGCCAGCTCGTAAGGGTGCATGGGCTTGGCGAGCAGGTTGGCCAGGATCGCCAGGGCCAGCATGTTGCCGACCTTGCGCCGCTTCGCCATCGCCCGCTCCTCCCGTGCCCCTGCAACTCTCGCGCTCTCGCGCTCTCGGGATACTCGTGTACGAGTATACGTTGGCGAGTAAGAGTGAGCAACATTGGCGAATCCCTGGACGTTTGAGCCCGGCGGGACGAGGCTACGGGTGGAGATCACACTTCGACTGGAGACCGCGACCATGACCTCAGGACCCGGCCGGCCGCCGGCGACCAAGCACAGCCCGTGGCTCATTCTCGGCGTACTCTGCCTCGGGTTCTTCATGATCCTGCTGGACACGACGATCGTGAACATCGCGATCCCGGACATGATCGACCGGCTCGGCGCCTCGCTCGATCAGATCCTCTGGATCCTCAACGCGTACATCTTGGTCTATGCGGTGCTGCTCATCACCGCGGGCCGCCTCGGCGACCTCTACGGTGCGAAACGGCTGTTCATCCTCGGCCTGATCATCTTCACGCTGGCCTCGGCCGCGTGTGGTCTCGCGCAGAACCCGGGTCAGCTGATCGCGTTCCGGGTGATCCAGGGCGTCGGCGGCGCGCTGCTGACCCCCCAGACTTTGTCCGTGCTGACCGTGATCTTCCCGCCGGAGCGACGCGGCGCCGCCTTCGGCATCTGGGGCGCGGTCGCCGGCGTCGCCACCATCACCGGCCCGACCCTCGGCGGCTGGCTCGTCACCAACTGGGACTGGCGCTGGATCTTCTACGTCAACGTCCCGGTCGGCATCATCGCCCTGATCATGGCCGTCATCGTCATGCCCGACCTGCGGCTGAACCGCAAACACCAGCTCGACTGGGTCGGCACCCTGCTGATCACCCTCGCCCTGTTCCTCATCTGCTACGGCCTCATCGAGGGCCAGTCGCACGACTGGGGCGCGGCCTGGGGCCCGATCACCATCCCGGAGATCATCGGCGCCGGCGTCATCGTCCTGGCCGTCTTCCTGTGGCAGCAGTACGCCCAGCGCGACCGGGAGCCGCTGGTCCCGTTCCGGATCTTCGCCGACCGCAACTTCTCGCTGATGAACTGGGTCGTGGCGGCGATCGCGTTCGGCATGCTCGGCCTGTTCCTGCCGCTGATCATCTACTTGCAGTCGGTGCTCGGCCTCACTGCGCTCCAGGCGGGCCTCGCCGTCGCGCCGATGTCGCTGGTCTCGATGGTCGTCGCGCCGTTCGCCGGGCGGCTGTCGGACAAGACCGGCGGCAAATGGGTGCTCTTCTTCGGCCTGAGCCTGTGGGTCGTCGGCCTGAGCATCGTGGTCTTCTCCGCCCAGGTGAACTCCAACCGCGGCGACCTGATCCCGGGCCTGCTCGTCGCCGGGCTCGGCCTCGGCTGCACGTTCGCGCCGCTGCAGACCATCGCGATGCGCAACATCCAGCCGCAGGTGGCCGGAGCGGCCTCCGGCATGATCAACACCACCCGCCAGCTCGGCGGCGTCATCGGCTCCGCGGCCGTCGGCGCGCTGCTGCAGAACCAGCTGGTCACCCAGCTCACCAGCAGCGCCGAGGAGAACGCGACCGCGCTGCCGGCGGAGCAGCAGAGCCGGTTCATCGACGCCTTCAAGGACGCCAGCTCCGGCAGCCTCGAAGTGGGAGCCGGCCAGAGCGGGGCCTCGTTGCCGCCCAACACTCCGCAGGCCATCGTCGAGCTGGCCCTCAAGACCTTCCACGAGGGCTTCACCGCGGCCATGAAGAGCACCATGGTGCTGCCGCTGATCGTGCTCGGCGTGGCGGCGCTGACCGTGCTGTTCGTCCGCAACAACGGCAAGGCGGTGACTCCACCCGCTCCTACGGCGACCGGCGCGGCCTCGCCCGAGACGACCCGCGTCGACTCCTGAGAAATTCTCTTCCGGCGGGGCGATGAGTTTTCGTCGCCCCGCCGGTATATCCGGACGTCCACTTCACCGGCCCGCTGCCCGGGCCACGAAGGCGTACCGGAAGGATCATCACGATGACCACCACGACTGTCGCGACCGACGAGGCCGCGATCCGTTCCGTGCTCGGCCGGATGTACGAGGCGTGGTCGGCGCACGACGCCGACGCGTTCGCCGACCTCTACACCGCCGACGCCACCGTCGTCATGCCCGGCCTGCTGAACGACGGCCGGGAGGCGATCCGCGAGTTCATGGCGGCCGCGTTCGCCGGCCGCCTCGCCGGTACGCAGGGCGTCGACGTGCCGCAGAAGATCCGGATCACCGGCGACACCGCTATCGTGGTCAGCCACGCGGGCACGCTGATGCCGGGCGAGACGACGCTGGCCGCCGAGCGGGAACGCCACGCCACCTGGGTGTTCGTCCGCGAGGGCGGCGACTGGAAGATCGCGGCGTACGCCAACGCGCCGGTCCACCTGTAGGGAGTGAGCACGTGCCGGACTTCGAGACACGGGCCGAGCCGCATCGCCGGGAGCTGCTGGTGCACTGCTACCGGATGCTCGGCTCGATGCCGGAGGCCGAGGACGCGGTGCAGGAGACGTTCCTGCGGGCCTGGAAAGCCTGGGACCGCTACGACGAGCGCACCGCGTCCGTACGCACGTGGCTCTACAAGATCGCGACGAACACCTGCCTCACGTTGCTCGAGGGCCGGTCCCGGCGGCCGTTGCCGGCCGGGCTCGGCGCACCGGGCGACGATCCGCGGGCGCCGCTGGTCCCCGCGTTCGACGTCCCGTGGCTGCAGCCGTTCCCGGACGCCCGGCTGGGCGATCCGGCCGGAAACGATCCGGCCGGTGCGGTGGTCCGCCGGGGGACGCTGCGGCTGGCGCTGGTCGCCGCGCTGCAACTGCTCCCGGCGCGCCAGCGGGCGGTGCTGGTGCTGCGGGACGTGCTCGACTTCAGCGCCGACGAGACCGCCCGGCTGCTCGACACCTCACCGGCGGCGGTCAACAGCGCGTTGCAGCGCGCCCGCGCCGGGTTGTCGGCCGCCGGGCCGGTCGCCGAGGAGATGGCCGAACCGGCGGACGGCGTACGCCGGACCGTCGACCGCTATGTCGAGGCGTTCGAGGCGGCCGACGTCGACCGGCTGATCGAGCTGCTCAGCGCGGACGTCGTCCTGGAGATGCCGCCGGTGCCGCTGTGGTTCCGCGGGGCCGCCGACTACGGCCGGTTCATGGCGCGCGTCTACGACCTGCGCGGCCGGGTGTGGCGGATGGCGCCGGTGGGCGCGAACACCCAACCGGCGATGGCCGCGTACTGCGCCGACGAGGAGGGTGTGCTGCGGCTGCACACCTTGCAGGTGTTCACCGTCCGGGGCGGGCGGATCGCGCACACCTACGTCTTCCAGCATCCGGAGGTGTTCGCGGCGTTCGACCTGCCGCCCGTCCTCGCCGGGTGACAGCACCGAGCCCTGGTGATCTCCGGACGCTGACGTACGCAACCGGTGCCCGGTGAGGTACGTCAGCGTCCGGAGATCACGCGGTCATCCTCAGTGGACGATGAACGTGAAGGTGTGCGCCGACTCCCCCGCCGGCGCGGTCACCGGCACGAGCACCCGGTACGCCGTGTCCGGCCGCCCGTGATGGTCGGTCGCCTCGACGACGTCGACCTCCACCGGCCCGGACGCCGCCCGGTCCGGGTCCGACGGCGGGGCGGGGTGGGGCGCCAGCGTCACCGCGTCGTTCCAGGTGACCGCGTTGTCCGCGACGGCCGGGGCGTACCGGCTGACGAACACCTCGGTCAGCGGCAGCGGGCGGTCGGCGACGACCTCGTCGGTCAGCTCCAGCCGCCCGGTACGCCACCACCGGAACCGGCGGACCAGCCGCCGCAACCCGTCGACCTCGTACGCCGCCGTCAGGTCGAGGTCGAAGGCGACCCCGTCGGGCAGCACCTCGTGGCGCAGCACGGTCGCCCGCCGATCCGCGCCCGGCAGTTGCAGCTGTCCGTCGACGACGGGGATCGAGTGCGCTCGCGCCGACGGGTGCAGGTGGTCGTAGCGGGTCTCGCTGAAGTAGGACCGGGTGTACTCCCCCGCGCCGAGGTCGGCCAGCACGGTGCGGCCGCGTACGTGCAGCAGGAACGCGCCGAGGTCGACGTGGTTGTGCGGCTCGTCGTTGTGCCCGCCCTTGGCGGCGAACACGGCCGTCGGACCACGGTCCACCGCCCAGGCCAGGTCGGGGAGGAAGTCCGAGTCGGCCGGCGGCGAGACCACGTCCGAAGGCCGGTACCAGGCGAAGGTGCGGGCCAGGTGCGCCCATCGGTAGCAGTGGTCGTCGTGGAACGACGGGATCACCGTCGCGGGCTGGGTGCCGAACCGGTCGGCGAGCAGGCTGAGCAGGCCGGCGGGCAGCCAGGGATGCTCGTCCGCGTCGGAGAACGGGGCGTACGCCCCACCGCCGAGCGCGGCGCGCGGCGGGAACCCGGCGATCTGCGCGACCTTCGGATCGTCCAGCAGGTCGACACCGGTCTGCTCGTGGAGCATCACGGCGTAGTAGACGAAGTAGCCGAATCCGTAGACCCAGTAGTTGACGCCTTCGGGGCAGCCGCCGTCGTCGCCGTAGCCGGCGAGGAACCGGTCCATCGCCTTCCCGCAGCGGTCCAGGATCAGCGTCCGGCGATCGGAGGGCGGCAGCAGCAGCATCGCCGCCATGCCGGCCGCTCCGGCGCAGACGGATTCCCAGTTGTTGCCGAATCCCTCCCACGCCAGCGGCCGCGGATCGGCCAACGGGACCAGCACACGACGCTCCACCTCTGTGCGTACCCGGTGGGCGACCAGCGGATCCAGGCGCGGACCGAGACCGGTGACGATCTCCGCGAGCGCGTGGGCGGTCTCGGCGGCGAACAGGTCGAGGGTCTGGTCAGGGCCGAAGCCCTGGCCGTAGTGAATGTGCGCGGGCAGCGCCCACGTGTACTCGTCGCAGACCGCCCACAGCACGTCGGCGAGCCGGGTCACGTCGGCCGCCGGGTCGAGCAGCGCCTGCGCGGCCAGCGCGTTGAGCCGCGCGCGCCGCTGGAAGTAGAGCTTCTCGTACCGCATGCGGTTGCCGGTCAGGAAGAAGTCGTTGTACGCCGCGAAGCCGAGCACCGGCAGCGGCGACTCGTCGCGCGTGGCCGCCTCGATGTCGCGCAGCAGGGACGCGAGCTGGCCGGGTACCGATTGGAAAACGCTTTCCGCCATGCGGACGGACTCTACACCTCGATCGTGATGCGTATGGTGGGCACATGGCGGCGTCGCAGACGTTGGAGATCCAGGTCGGCTCGGTCGGGCGCGAGGTGACGATCACCCATCCCGACAAGGTGGTCTTCCCCGAACCCGGCCTCACCAAGCTCGACCTCGTGCGCTACTACCTGACGGTCGCCGACGGCGCCCTGCGGGGCGTACGCGGCCGGCCGATGATCCTCAAACGTTTCGTCAAAGGCCTCGATCAGGAGGCGTTCTTCCAGAAGCGGGCGCCGTCCACCCGGCCGGACTGGATCGAGGTCGCCGAACTCAAGTACGCCTCCGGCACCTCCGCCGAAGAAGTCGTCGTCCGCGACGCGGCCGGCCTCGCCTGGGTGATCAACCTCGGCTGCGTCGACCTGAACCCGCATCCGGTGCTGGCCGAGGACCTCGACCACCCCGACGAGCTGCGCATCGACCTGGATCCGGTGCCGGGCGTCGAATGGGGCCAGATCGTCGACGTGGCCCTGGTCGCCCGGGAGGTGCTCGCCGACCACGGGCTGACGGCGTGGCCGAAGACCTCCGGCTCCCGCGGCTTCCACGTGTACGCCCGCATCCGCCCGGACTGGCCGTACCCGAAGGTGCGTCTCGCCGCCGAGACGGTGGCCCGCGAGGTGGAGAACCGGGTGCCCGACCTGGCCACCAGCAAGTGGTGGAAGGAAGACCGCGAAGGCGTCTTCGTCGACTTCAACCAGAACGCCAAGGACCGCACGGTGGCTTCGGCGTACTCGGTGCGCCCGACGCCGGACGCGCGGGTGTCGACTCCGCTGACCTGGGACGAGGTCCCCGGCTGCCGGCCGTCGGACTTCACCGTCGCCACCGTCGGACCGCGCTTCGCCGAACGCGGCGACCCCTGGACGGGCATCGAGGACACCGCCGGCGGCCTCGACGGACTGCTCGACCTGGCGAAGAAGCTCGGCCCGGCCGAGAAGCCGCCGCGCGGCGCGTCAAAGGACGGCCGCCGCCAGTCCACGATGCCGCTGATCGAGATCGCGCGCGCCAAGACCAAGGACGAGGCGCTGGCCGGATTCGAGCGGTGGAAGGAACGGCACGCCGACGTCGCCGCGCTCCTCGAACCGCCGGACGTGCTGGTCGACGGGATGCGCGGCCGCAGCTCGGTCTGGTACCGCATCCGCGTCAACCTCCAGCACGTCCCCGAGGCACAACGCCCGGGGCAGGAGCCGCTCGAGGTCGACTACAACCCGTGGGCCGGGCTGGTCGATCCGCGCCGAACCGCCACCGACTGA
>JABFYB010000654.1 GCA_013361475.1 Hamadaea sp. | reverse complement strand
GTGGCGCTGACCGGCCGGATCCGGGACGCGTTCGGGGTGAACATGAGCATCGGGTCGTTGTTCGATTACCCCAACCTCGCCGCCCTGGCCGCCGCCCTGGAAGAGCAGGGGGCGCGGTGAAGCCGCCGGGTCAGACCATGCCGCCGAGGAGGGCGGCCCGCGTGAGTTCGGCCTTGTTGCCGGCTCGGAGCTTCACCCGGATGCGCGAGACGTACGTCTCGACGGTGTGCGGGCTGATGCCCAGGCGCGTGGCGATCTGACCATGGGTGAGACCGCAGGAGATGAACCGCAGCACCTGTTCCTCGCGCTCGGACAGTTGCTGGGCCGCCTTGCCGTGGTCCGGCCGGCGAGGTGCGCTGGACCGAACGGGACCGAGGCTGAGGCCCGACGTGGCCGCGCGGATGGCCGCCACGAGTCCCTCGGCTGACGTGCGTTTGCTGACCACGCCGTACGCCCCGGCCCGTACGTAGTCGGCGTGGGCGTCGAAACTGTTGTCCAGGATCAGGACGGGGGCGATCCGCGCGGCCGCCGCGATCTGTTCCGGCTGTTCTGCCGGGGTCAGCGCATCGGCGTCGATGACGATGGCGTCCACGGGCGACGAGGGGGCTTCGTCGGGCGTCGTCCGTACCGAGGCGGCCGTCAGACCGGCGCTCTTGAGCGCCTCGACGAGGCCGAGCAGGAAGATGGGAGAGTTGACGAGCAGATCGATGCGAATCACGTGTGTCCCCCTCTGATCTTGTACGCGTCCGCGAGCATGCTGCGCCGTCCGGCTCCGGGGAGACGGGCGCGGGCGCGACTCCGCGGGCAGTCCGATCGGGCCGTCAGCCGCCAAGGAGTCGGCGATAGCCTCACGTAACGCACCCATCACTGGTCAAGTGACTGACGACTTCTCGCCAACGTTCCCGGCTGGCATTGATGGCGGATCTTCGGCACGGAAGTCTCGGACGGGTGCGACACCTAACCTCGGTGAACGACCTGAGCGATGCTGAATTGCACTACCTGGTGCAGCGGTCGGCGTGGTACGCGGGCCCGGGGTCGGCTGGCGTACGCCCGTTGGAGGGCTGCGTCGTCGGCAGCTACTTCAGGACCACCTCGACCCGTACGCGGACTGCCTTCGCGGCCGCGGCGTTGCGACTGGGCGCGGGCCACGTCGCGTACGGCCCCCATGATCTCCAGCTGAACACGGGGGAGTCGATCGAGGACACCGCACGGGTGCTCGGCACCATGCTCGACGCCCTCGTGGTCCGGACCGCCGCCGATCCGGCCGAACTGCGTGCGCTGCTGGCTCAGGACAGGATGGCGATCGTCAATGCGATGACCGCCGACGAGCACCCGACGCAGGCCATCGCCGATCTGTCCACCATCGAGCGTCACTTCGGCAAGGTCGGCGGACTGCGCATCGCGTACTTCGGTGAGGGAAACAACACGGCGTCGGCGCTCGCGCTTGCCCTGTCACGGTATGCCGACGTCGAGTTCTGCCTGGCGACGCCGCGCGGATACGGGCTGGAGCACGTGTTCTTGGAGCGTGCCCAGGCGCAGGCCGCCGAGCGCGGCACGAGCGTGGTGGAAGTCCACGACCCCGCCGCGGCGATCGAGGACGCCGACGTGGTCTACACGACCCGTTGGCAGACGACGGGCACTTCCAAGGCCGATCCCGAGTGGCGTACGAGCTTCGTGCCGTTCCAGGTGAACGAGGCGTTGATGAGCCGGCATCCGAGGGCGGTCTTCATGCATGACCTGCCCGCGCATCGTGGCGAGGAGGTGACCCCCGAGGTCCTTGACGGGCCGGCGAGCATCGCCTTCCGGCAGGCGGAGCAGAAGATGCACAGCGCCAAGGCCGTGCTGGAGTGGTGCGTACGCGGACGGCACCCGTGACCGGAACCGCCCGTGACCGCTTCGCAGACGTCGTGGCGGCGATGCCGGATGCCGCCGCCGTGTACGACGGCGGTGTCGTCACGACGTACGCCGAGCTTGACCGCCGCTCCGAGGAGATCGCGGGTTGGTTGTGCGAGCAGGGGATCGGTGCCGAGGACGTCGTCGCGATCGCCGTCGGTCGGACGGTCCACCTGCCCGCGTGCGTCCTGGGTGTCTGGAAGGCGGGAGCCGCTTACCTCGCCCTCGACCCGATGGCGCCACGGGAACGATGGCGTTCGATAATTGAGCAGGTGCGGCCGGCCGCCGCCTTGACCGAGGCCGGCTTTCGACGCCGGTTGAGCGGCCTCGACGGTCCCGTCGGCTTCGTGGACAGTGCGATCCCGCCCGGCCGGGGGACGCCGGGCAGCTGCGATTCCCGCAATCTCGCGTACGTCATTCACACCTCCGGCTCGACGGGCCGGCCGAAGGCGGTGGCGATCAGTCACGGATCCCTGCTCGCGCTGGTCGACTCCTATCGGCAGCTGTATCGCATGGGCGACGAGGTCAAGCGAGTGCTGCAGCTGGCCGGCTTCGGGTTCGACGTCGCGACCGGCGATCTCGCCCGAACGCTGCTCACCGGTGGCTGCCTGGTCATGTGCCCGGAAGAGACGCTGACCAGTCCACCCGACCTCGTGCGGCTGGTCAACGATTCCGCGGCGGAATACCTCGAACTGACTCCCTCGCTCCTGCGCCCGCTGGTGAGTCACCTGGCGGCGACCGGCGATCGACTCGACTCAGTCCGTCACGTGATCGTGGGCGGGGAATTGTGGCCGGCTGAGGAGTATCGCGAGGCGCGTGCTGCCTTCGGACCGCAGGTTGCCCTCTTTAACACCTATGGGCTGACCGAAGCCACCATCGACAACACCTACTTCCAAACCGTGCCGGGCACGGCGTACGCCGGCTCCGTGCCGATCGGCACCGGCTTCGACTCGACCGAACTGGCGGTGCTCGACGGCGAGCTGCGTGAGGCCGGGGAGGGTGAGCTGTATCTGAGCGGCGTACAGCTCGCTCGCGGCTATCTCGGTGATCCGGCGGCGACCGCGCTGCGATTCGTGCCGGGGCCTGAGGGCGCCCGCCGTTATCGCACCGGCGACCTCGTACGCTTCGACGAGCACGGTGACCTGGTCCATCTCGGCCGAGCCGACGACGTGGTGAAGGTCCACGGAGTGCGGTTGAGCCTCGTCGAGGTCCAGCTGGTTCTCGCCGCCGGTCCCGGTGTCGCGGCGGCGGCGGTCGCGGTCGAGGAGGTCGACGGCCGCCCGGAGCTCGTGGCCTACCTCGTCGGCGCCGCAGACCTCGATGTCGCGCAGGTACGCAGATTCGTGGCGACGCGGCTTCCCCGCGCGATGGTGCCCGCGGTCGTGATCGTGGTGCCGCAGTTCCCGGTCACCGCCAACGGCAAGACCGATCTCGCCGCCCTGCGCGAGCAGCGCCGCCGGTCTGTGGACACCGCACCAGCCGACCCAGCCGGGGCGGATCTCGACGCCCGCGTACGCCGGATCTGGGCTCGGGTGCTGGACGCGGCCACGCCCGCACCCGACGACGACTTCTTCGAACACGGCGGTGACTCCTTGCGCGCCGCCGCCTTCGCCGCAGCCATCCGCGAGGAGCTGGGCGTCGAACTCGCGGCCGGGGCGCTGATCGATCGGCCGACCCTCGGCGAAGTCATCGCCTCCGTGTCACGATCCGCCACGCCGCCCGCGATCACCCGTGATCCGGCGCGGACGACGGGTCCGCTGGCTCCGGGCCAGCAACGGCTCTGGCTGCTGAGCCAGCTGGACGGGAACCTGGCGGCGTACAACATCCCGATCGTGCTGGGGCTCGCGGGTGACGTCGACCCGGCCACCGTCGCGGGCGCGCTCCACCATTTGGTCACACGGCATCAGGCTCTGCGTACCGCCTTCGTAGCCGGCTCGGACGGGCCGGAACAGCGAATCGCACCGGCACCGGCCGAATGCCCGCTCGACTTCGTGACCCTGCCCGACGCGAGGGCGGCGGAGGAATGGATCGCGGCCGAGGTCCGGCGCCCATTCGACGTCACCCGGCCGCCGCTGCTGCGGGCCGCGCTCCTGAGCCTCGGCCACGGCGAATACCGCCTGGTGCTGACCCTGCACCACCTGATCTCCGACGCCCAGACGGTACGCATTCTGCTGACGGAGTTCGGTGAGACCTATCGGACCCTGCGCGCCGGGAACGACCTGGCAACGCCGGAGCCCGCGATGTCGTACGTCGACTACAGCGTCTGGCACGCCGATCGGCTCGGCGCGGGGGAGTACGAATCGCAGCTGCGCAGCTGGACGCAGCGGCTCGAAGGATGCCCGCCGCCGTACCGCTTCCCGGTTCCGCTCGCTCCCGCCGCGGGACCCTCGCCGGAGACCCATCGGCGAGTCCTCGATCCGAATCTCACCGCGGATCTGCGGGTCCTGGCTCGAGAGCACCGGACCACCCTGTTCGTCGTGCTGCTGTCGGCCCTGGCCGCGGTGCTGCGGCGCTGGGCCGGCGAGGAGGATCAGGTCATCGGGGTGCCGCTGGGCACCCGAACCGTACCGGGGACCGAGGACCTGGTCGGCTTCTTCGTGGACACCGCGGCGATCCGGGTGACCGCACCCGAGGAGGCCACCTACACCGATCTCGTCCGGGTGACCCGGGCCGCGATCGCGCACGCCACGGCCAACCAGCGGATTCCCTTCGACGTCGTTCATCACCACCTGCGCCGCGCCGGAACGGACGTCTCGTTCAGCACCTGGTTCAACTTCCTCGGCGATCCCGACCCGGCGCCCGAGGTGCCCGGGTTGAAGACCTGGGTGGTCGATCAGGAGCCGGTCGGCCCGATCTTCGACCTCAACCTCTACGTCACCGACTTCGGCGGGCATCTCGGCCTCACGGTCGTCCATGACCCGGCCACGGTGGACGGCCGTGTCGCCGCGGCGTTCGTCGACCAGTTCTCGACACTGCTCTCGGCGGTCGCCGACCGTCCGGATCTCGCGATCACGGAGCACCCGCTCGCCTCGGCACCGCTGCCCGAGCGGCGGCAACCGGTCCAGACCCGCCCGGTGCTGGAGACCTTCGCCGAACGCGTACGGGTCGCCGGGACCGCGATCGCGATCACCGATCAGTCCGGCGCGGTCACCTACGCCGAGCTTGCCGCCTGGGCGGCGGCCATCGCCGCGGATCTCGCGAGGCACGTGAGTCCGGGGGACCGGGTGGCGGTCTACGCGCCGCGGTCCGGGTCACTGGTGGCCGGCCTGCTGGCGTCCTGGGCCGCCGGCGCCGACTTCACCATCCTCGACCCGGGCTACCCGGAGGCAAGGCTGCGGGCACAGGTCGAGGCCGCGGGCGGGGTGAAGGCAATCCTGGTCAGCGGCACCGTCCCGGCCTCCTGGGACCAGTTCGGGCCGATGGTCGCCATCGACCCGATCCGGGCCGGCGCGGCGCTGTCCGCGCCCTTCCACTCAGCCGGGCATGTGGGATTCACGTCCGGCACGACCGGCGCCCCCAAGCCGGTGCGCGCAAGCGGCGCGCCGCTCGCCCATTTCCTCGACGTGTACGCCGAGAGCTTCGGGCTCGACGCCGCAGACCGGTTCGCGATGCTGTCGGGCTTGGCTCACGATCCTCTGCTGCGGGACGTGTTCGCGCCGTTGACCCTGGGCGCCACGGTGCGGATCCCGCCGGACGAGATCGTTCGTTCGCCGCGCGATCTGCATGCCTGGCTCGACCGGGAACAAGTCACGGTGGCCCATCTGACTCCGCAGCTATTGCGGATGATCACGACCGTTCGGCGGCCGCTGCCCCGGCTACGCCTCGTGCTCTGTGGCGGCGACCAGCTGTTCGCCGCGGACGTGACCGCCCTCCGAGCCCTCGCACCGTCGGCGACCGTGGTGAACGCGTACGGAACGACCGAGACCCCGCAGGTGGCCGCGTGGTACCGCGTCGAGGCGGCCGACGAGTTCGGCGGCGAGGACCGGCGTATTCCGATCGGCACGGGCGTCGACGGCACGGATGTCCTGGTGGCCCGGGCGAACAGGCAGCCAGCCGCCATCGGTGAGCGTGGCGAAATCGTCGTGCGGAGTCCCTACCTCGCCGACGGATACGGTTCGGGCTATGCCACCGGAGACCTCGGCCGGTACTTGCCCGGCGGGGTGGTCGAGCTGCTCGGCCGAGCCGACGACCGCGTCAAGGTCGCCGGATTCCGCGTCGAACCACAGGAAGTCGACGCCGCCGTCCGGGCCCTCGGCTACATCGCCGACTGCCGTACGGTCCTGTCGGCCGGACGGCTGATCGCGTATGTGGTCCCCACTGCCGGGCAGACGGTGAGCGTCGCGAAGGTGCGGGGCGATCTGCGTACCGCCTTGCCGCCGCACATGATCCCGGCGGGCGTGGTGCAGATGACGGCGCTGCCGCTGTCGCGCAACGGAAAGCTCGATCGCGACGCCCTCCCGCCCTGGCGACCCGGCGACGCCGCCGGCGGCCGTCAGGTCGAGTTCTCGCGGCTGGAGCGCCAGATCGCCGACGTCTGGTGTGAGGTCTTGCAGTGCGCGCCCGATCTCGACAGCAACTTCTTCGACCTCGGTGGCAGCTCGCTGCTGATGCTTCAGACGCAGATCGCCCTTGAGGACCGCCTCGGCTTCGAGGTGCCGATGCTGACCCTATTCGAATTGTCCACCGTGCGGGCTCTGGCCGCGCATCTGGCGGGTGGGGCCGCGGCCGCACCCGGCTTCCGCGCCGCCCGCACTCCTATCGCGGTAGACGCGTCTCGCCGTCAGTCGGTTCGCGCGAAGATACGAAGGGAGATGTCGTGAGCGACAGCCACCA
>JABFYB010000148.1 GCA_013361475.1 Hamadaea sp. | reverse complement strand
CAGGGATTCGACGTGTTCGCCCGCCGGGCGGTGGTTCCCCGCCGCCGGCGGGTACTCGTCACCGCACGGAGTCTGCTGACTCCCACCGGCCGGGGTGTCAGCCTGGCGCCCCGCTCGATCGCCCTGGGGGCCTGATGCGTACCGCCGTCGTGCTGTTCACCCGGGATCTTCGCGTCGCCGACAATCCCGCGCTGCACGCCGCCTGCGAGGTCGCCGACGAGGTGGTCCCGCTGTTCGTCGCCGATCCGGGCGTGCCCGGCTCGCCGAACCGGCGGCGGTTCCTCGCCGAGAGCCTCGCCGACCTCCGCGAATCACTCCGTCACCGGGGTGGCGACCTCGTGCTCCGCGAGGGCGATCCGGTCACCGAGGCGGTCAAGCTCGCCCGGGAGACCGGGGCGTTCGGCATCGGCCTCGCCGCCGACGTGAGCGCCTTCGCGGCTGCCCGAGAACACCGGCTTCGCCGGGCCTGTGCGGAGGAACGGTTGTCGCTGAAGGTCTTCGACTCCGTCACCGTGGTGCCACCCGGCGCGCTGCGGCCCTCCGGCGGCGGTGATCACTACCGCGTCTTCACGCCGTACTGGCGTGCGTGGCAAGGCTTCCACCGGCGGCCGGAGCTACCCGCACCCCACCGGGTACGCCTCCCGGACGGCATCACGCCCGGACGGCTTCCGACCGGCGGCCCGGCGACCGGCCTGATGCCCGGCGGAGAGACCGAGGGCCGCGCCCGGCTGTCCGCCTGGCTCCGGAGCGGCGCCGAGTACGCCGAGATCCACGACGATCTGGCCGCCGACCGGACGAGCCGGATGAGCCCGTATCTGCATTTCGGCTGCGTGTCTCCGGTCGCGGTGGCCGATCAGGCTGGCGGCGTCGAGGCGTACGTGCGGCAGGTGTGCTGGCGCGACTTCTATCACCAGGTGCTGGCCTACTTTCCCGACCTGCCCCACAAGGCGTATCGCCGGAACGTCGACGAGCAGTGGGCCGACGACCAGAGCGCGCTGGACGCGTGGCGTGCGGGACGCACCGGCGTGCCGATCGTGGACGCGGGCATGCGGCAGCTCGCGGCCGAGGGCTGGATGCACAATCGCGCGCGCCTGATCACGGCTTCCTTCCTGACCAAGCAGCTGGGCCTGGACTGGCGCGCGGGCGCCGCGTGGTACGCGAGCCTGCTGCTGGACGCCGACGTGGCGAACAACAACGGGAATTGGCAGTGGGTGGCCGGGACGGGCAACGACACCAAGCCTTATCGGCGGTTCAACCCGGTACGCCAGGCCGAACGGTTCGATCCGGAGGGCGACTACGTCCGCCGGTGGGTGCCCGAGCTGGCGGGCGTCACCGGGAAAGCGGTGCATCAGCCCTGGCGCCTGCCGGAGGCCGAGCGCCGGGCACTGCGTTACGAGGGTTCGCTAGCTCCGGAACCGGAGCCGACGTGATGGACCGCTGGCAGTACGCCGCCGCCCTCGCCGCCTGTGTGGTGATCACGCTGCCGCTGGAGGTCGTGCTCGGCGCGCGGGTCTATCGGCGACCGGCCCGGCTGGCGCTCACCCTCGCACCGGTCGTCGTGGTCTTCGCGGCCTGGGATCTGCTGGCCGCCCGCCGCGGCCACTGGTGGTGGAGCACCGATCAGGTCACCGGGGTGCGCCTGCTCGGCCTACCGCTCGAGGAGTGGCTCTTCTTCCTGGTGGTACCGATCTGCGCGGTGCTCACCTACGAAGTGATCGGTTCCCGGCAGGTGGTCCGGCGTGGCCGCTGAATACACGATCGCCGCCGTCGCCGCCCCGGCCGCCGTCGTCGGACTGGAGCTGTTGGTCTTCCGGACCGGACTGTTCGGGCAGGCGCGCTACTGGATCACCTTGACGATCGCGCTGGCCTTCCAGATCCCGGTCGACGGCTGGCTCACCCGGGCCGGCCGGCCGATCGTCCGCTACAGCACGGCCGAGACCTCGGGGGTGCGGTTTCCCTGGCACATCCCGGTCGAGGACTTCGGTTTCGGGTTCGCGCTGGTCACCTTGACCTTGCTGCTGTGGCGGCGGCAGACGCTGCGGGCGGAGCGCGATCGTGGCTGACCCGGTCGCCGGCGCGCTGACCACCGGGTTCGACCGGCTGGTCCGCGGGGGTCTGCGCGGCGTCTGGCTGCGCGGCCGGCTGCCGGCCGGCCCGTTCGTCTGGGCCGCCAACCACCACAGCTGGTGGGACCCGTTCGTGGCGGCCGCGGTGCTGCGGCGGGCGCGGCGAACCTCCGGCCTCGTCATGCTCCAGGACACCATCCAGCGGTACGCCTTCGCGCGGCGGCTGGGCGTGTTCGGTTCGCGGGAGCTGCGTACGGGGCTGCGTCAGCTGGCCGAGGGCCGGGTGCTGATCGTCTACCCCGAAGGCGAGCTGCGCCCGCCCGGTCCGCTCGGTCCGCTGGCCGACGGCGCCGCCTGGTACGCCCACCGCACCGGGGTGCCACTGGCCGCCGTCGCGGTCCGCGTGGTGCTCCGCGGCCAGCAGGCACCGGAGGCGTACCTGTCGATCACGGCGGTGGACCCGGCCGGCGAGGTCGGCGTCCTCACGGGCTCCCTGGCCCGGACGCTGCACGACGATCTGTCCACGCTGGACCGGCAGCTCGCGGTCGCCGATCCGCGAGCCAGATTGGCCGGGTTCCGGCCCGTCCTGCTCGGCCGGCGGAGTTGGGACGAACGCATCGACGCGGTGACCAGGCGGTTGCGATGGCGATCCTGAGCGCGGCAATCGCCGCCTACCACCTGGTGAAGACGGCCGGCCTCGTCGCCAACACCGCCATGTTCCCCGTCCTGCGACCGGCTTCGTCGCCGGCCCTCGCTCCGGGCGGGCCGGCCATGTCCGTTCATGGCGCACCGCGGATTTCGCTGCTCGTACCCGCCCGGGACGAGGCGCTGCGACTGCCCCGGCTGCTCCCCGGGCTCCTGGCGCAACCCGCCGACGAGATCCTGATCCTCGACGACGGCTCCACCGACGGCACCGCCGACGTCGTCCGGGCGTACGCCGATCCACGGCTGCGCCTGGTGCCGGGCGAACCGCGCCCGGAAGGCTGGATCGGCAAGAACTGGGCCTGCCACCAGCTCGCTCAGGCGGCGACCGGGGATCTGCTCGTCTTCTGCGACGCCGACGTGGTGCTGCAGCCGGGCGCGCTCGACGCCGTCCGGCACGAACTGCGACGGCAGCGGGCTGACGTGTTCTCGGTGTTCCCCCGGCAGCTGACCGGCACCCTCGGCGAACGCCTCCTGGTGCCGCTGATCGACGAGACGCTGCTGGCCTTCCTGCCGCATCGGCTGCTCGACCGGCCGATCCGCGCCGCCGCCACCGCGAACGGCCAGCTGCTCGCGTTCACGCGGACGGCGTACGCGGTCCTCGGCGGGCATGAGGCCGTCCACGACCGGATCGTCGAGGACGTGGCCCTGGCCCGCCGGGCCCGCCGATTCGGGCTGAAACTCGGTCTCGCGCTGGGCGGGGAGCTGATCCAGGCCCGGATGTACGACGGCTACCGGCAGACCGTCGCCGGGCTGGGCAAGAGTCTGCGGGCCGCCCATCTGGGCAGCGACGCCGTCCTCGTCGCGAGCGCCGGCTTCCACGTCCTCGCGTACGCCGCGCCGTGGCTGCTGTGGCGACGGGGACCGGCCTGGCGAGCGGCGGCCGTGCTGGGTCTGACCGAACGGCTGCTCGCCAACGCCAAGACCGGTCGCGGGGCGTACGCCGAAGCCGCGCTCGTGCCGATCACGCCGCTCGCGGCGCTGCCGGTGTACGCGATCGCGCTGCGCCGGAAAGCTCGCTGGAAAGGCCGCACCTACCCGTGATCGGCGACCTGTGGCGCTGGACTCGCGACCCGATCCCGCTGCTGACCGAACGGGCCGCCACGGCACCGGTGTTCGAGCTACGCCTGTGGCGGCGCGGCATCGTGGGCTACCGTCCGGAGTGGAATCGAGCGGTCCTCGGCGACCTCGCCGCCTTCCGCGCGGCAGGCAGCCTGAGCGGGCTGACCCCGTACCTGTCCGGCGGAGTCGTGCATGCCGACGTCCCCGAGCACGACGAACGGCGGCGAGTCCTCAACCCGCACTTCCACAACCGGTCGCTCGCAGCCCTGCTCGGGCGGCTCGACGAGGTGGCCGCCCGATACGCGCCACCGGCCGAGTTCGAGGCGCTGGAGTGGGCCGCCGACGTCGTGCGGCGCCTGCTCAACGCCGCCTTCTTCGGCGGCCGGGTCCCCGACCGGTTGCTCCGCTCCTTCCTGGTCCCGTTGCACCGGCCGATGCCACATCCCCTGCTGCCACGCCCCCGGCTCTTCCGCCGGGTCGACGAGCACATCGCCGCCGTCCTGGCCGATCCGCCGCCCGGTACGCTGGCCGCCGCCCTCACCGGGCTGCCCGACGCGGTCGAGGAGATCCGAGTCGCCCTCGCGGCCGGATACGACACCACGACGCATTCCCTGGCCTGGGCGGCTTGGCAGCTGGCGGGCGCACCCGAGTGGCGTACGCCCGACGCCCTGCCGGCCGTGCTCGACGAAGTGCTGCGGCTCTATCCGGCGGGCTGGATCGGTAGCCGGGTCGCCGCGGCCGACGTCTCCGTAGCGGGAGCCGACATCCCAGCCGGGACGCTGGTGCTCTACTCGCCTTACCTGACACACCGGGATCCCGAGCTGTGGCCCGACCCCGGCGCGTTCCGGCCCGAACGATTCACCGCCACCGGGCCCGCCCGGCCGGCCTGGGGTTTCCTGCCCTTCAGCGCGGGACGGCGTACCTGCCTCGGGGCTCACCTGGCCCGCGCGATGCTGGGCGCCGCGCTCCGGCCGTGCCTGACCGGCCGCCTCAGCCAAGTGAGCGGCGACCCGACGCCGCAGGCCGGATTGACCCTGCGGCCGCGCGGCCCGCTGCGGATGATCCGCCCGCCGCGCTGATCTCTCGGTTGGCGAGATGCCCGTTAGCTGCGGTTATCATGACCGGCGTGACGGACAGCGTGTTCCAGCGGGCCGACGACCCCCGGGCCAGGCTGATCAGCGAAATCATCAGCGAACTGCGGCTCTACTCGGCGCATTCGCAGCACATCGGAGACGCGTTCGCCGCCCGGAATCAGCTGGGCAACGCCGACCTGCACGCGCTGATCCTGATCATGGAAGCGGAACTCAGCGGGCAGCCCATCACCCCGGGCGCGCTCCGGGAGGAGCTGAACTTCTCGTCCGGCTCGGTCACCGGAGTGATCGACCGGCTGGAAGCGGCCGGTCACGTCTACCGCGATCGCGACACCGCCGACCGCCGCAAGATCTTCCTCCGGTACGCCGAACCCGGCGCCGCCGTCGCCCGGGAGTTCTTCCGGCCGCTGGCCCGGCGTACGGAAGAGGTCATGAAGCAGTTCACCGACGAGGATCTCGCGACGGTGCACCGGTTTCTGAGCCTGATGGTGACCTCAATGCGGGAGCACCGCGACGAACTGCGCCGCTAATCCGCCCGCCGAGACCAGTTCTCCAGCAGGAAGTGCAGGGAGTCGACGATGCGCGCCCACGAGTCGTCGAGCCCCCGAGGATGGTGGAACGCCCCGGACGCCTCCAGATCGGCGAAGCCGTGGAAGAAGCTGCGCAGCAGCCGGACCGCGTCGGTCTGGTCCGGTTCCGGCAGTGCGTACGCCCGGAGGACGGCGGAGGTCGCCTCGATGAGCCGGCGGGGGCCGGACGATCGTTCGAGGACGGCCGGTTCGAGCGGCATCTGCGAGGCGGCGTACCGGCCGGGGTGGTGCACCGCGAAGTCCCGGTACGCCCCCGCGAACGCGGCCAGCGCGTCCCGCCCGGCCCGGCCGGCCACCGCCGCCGCGATCCGATCGGCGAACTCCTCGCTGGCCTTCAACGCGACCCGTTCCCGCAGATCCTGCAGGTTCTTGACGTGGGAGTAGAGGCTGGCGTCCTTGACGCCGAACCCTCGGGCGAGCGCCGAGACGGACACCGCCTCGAAGCCGACCTCGTCGGCGAGGTCGGCGGCGGCCAGGACGACCCGTTCCGTGCTCAGGCCTGCTCGCGGCACTCGACGCTCCCGGTAACCTAGAGGGATAAGTCAGTTGCCTAGCATCATACGGTAGACCCATGAGATCACTCGTCGAGGCGGAGATCCGCTCGTCCTTCGTCAACTGCACCAAAGGCGAGGCGGCACGCCTCTCGCTCCCCCGCGATCTGGGCGACCGGGCCTGGGCCGACCTCGACTTCCTGGCCTGGCCCGACATCTCCGCGCCCGACCGGGCGTACCTCGTGACCGAGCCGGTCCTGGCCGCCGTACCCGGCGGATCGGACGAGCCGGGCGGGCAGCTCATCGGGATGGCACTGCGGCTCGCCGCCCAGAAACGCGGACTGCTGCATCGCAGCATGTGCTCGCTGTGCCTGACGACGCATCCGGGCAACGGCGTTTCGCTGATGACCGCACGGAAGGCCGGAGTCGCCGGACGCCAGGGCAACTCCGTCGGCCTCTACATCTGCACCGACCTGGCCTGCTCCCTCTACGTACGCGGACTCAAGAAGCCGCACACCGGCGGGCGGCTGGACGAGACGCTGTCCGTCGAGGAACAGGTCGAGCGGTTACGCGGCAAGCTCGACGGCTTCCTGACGAAGATCCTCACCTGACACGGTGTGGCCCCGCACCCGAAGTCGATCATCGAGCTGTGGAGGTGATCAGGGCGACGGGGACACGACACGCCGGTCGATCATGGCCGAAGGTTCATGATCGACCGGATAGGGCAC
>JABFYB010000077.1 GCA_013361475.1 Hamadaea sp. | reverse complement strand
CTTGCCGACCTCGTCGAGGAAGAGCCCGAAACCCACGCCGCCGACGACTGCGGCGGCGAACCGGGCGGAGCGTCCATAGAAGATGGTCGCCGCCCCCACTGCCACGGCCATCAGCAGACCGCCCCACAGCACGTGCGCGATGTGCAGGTTGCCGGAGCCGAGCTTCGGATAACCGGTCATGCCTAGGTAGACGCGGATCAGCAAGACCGTGCCGATGCCGGCGAGGGCGAAGGCGCGCAGGTAGCGGGTTGCGTCGCCGGCGCGTACTGCCCGCCATCGGGCCACCGCTTGACCAAGATCCAATGCCACCTGACTAGCATGTCCGACCTTGGCCGTGGGTACATCGGGAAGTCGCCCGGATCACTTGGTCAGGGTTTCGCCCTACGTATCGCGGGAAGCCTGCGTTCAGTGGTGCGCGCTGAGGGTGCGGAAGTCGTGTTCGCGGCGGACGGCGCGGTGGAACGCGATCTCGTCGGCGTACCCGAGGGACTGGGCGTAGGCAGTCAGATCCGCGGGAACCGGTACGCCGAGACGGTCGAAGTACCAGGCGACCGCGGTTTCGGGCGCGACACCGCGGTCGCTGAGCCCTCCCTCGGCCAGGGCTCGGCGCTTCTCGTTGACCCGGGCGGCGAGCGCCGTATACAACCCGTCTACGCGCAACTGGCTGCGCAGGGTGATGTCGAGTTCGCCGTCCACCTCCGCGAACGCGCCGCGGACCGCGTGCTCCTCGCGCATCAGCGCCTCGAACTGGCCGATCGTGAGGTGATGGTCGGTCAGCCAGCGCCGGGTCGGCTCGGGGTCGAGCAGGCCGCGTTCGCGGCGGAATGCGTCGATGACGGGCTGTAGGGCGGCGTCGTCGGGTGGCGCGTGACGCCGGCCCGCGGCGACGGCGACGCCGCGGGCGAGTGCACGATCCCGGACGCGGGCGTACTGGGCGGGGTCCAGACGAAGCTCGTCGAGCAGGTCCGGCAGTGCGATATCGACGTCGGCGTCGGTTGCCTGCGTGCCGGCTGATACGGCGAGGTCGCCGGCCGCGCGGCGGGCCTGCTCGAAGAAGTGGGTGTGGTTGAACGGGAACTGTGGCCGGGGCGGCCGGACGTCACCGTCGATGTCGGCGCGCAGGACCGCGAGCATCTCGCAGGCGTCGAGGCGTTTCTGGTCGACGCGGTTGCCGGGCAGCCAAGCGGCGAGCGCGGTACGCGCGTCAGCCGGCAGGTCGGCGGCGGCGAGCAACCCGGGAAGGCTGCGGTCGGGGTAGTACGCGGCTTTCGCGTGCGCGAGGAGAAGGTCGTGGACGTCCGCGTCGATGACTCCGTCGGCGGCTGCCGCCGTCAGGGTGGCCCGGATGTTGACCATCGCTTCGGAGGTGGCGCGCCAGCCGTTCTCGGCGTCGGTGTGCGCGACGGCGACCTCGTCGTCATCCTCCAGGACGCCGTCGCGGTACGCCTCGAAGATCCGCCCGACGCCGATCATGCCGAAGGCTGCGGTCTCGGCTGCCCGCAGCGCCCCCATGCTGGCGCTGCCGTAGACGGGTATGCCTTGGGCGAGCGCCCACAGGATCTCCTTGTGCCACACGGCCGGCACATCATGGAAACGGCCGTCGATGAGGGCGATGGCCCGGGGCTGATGGACGGCGACCCGATAGAGATCACCCTGCGCGGCCGGCGGCAGCCACACGGCGTCGAGCATGTCGCGCCCAGCAGTGGCACCGAACGTGGGGCCATTGAATACGTAGACCGTCATGGAGCTAAGACATCATTGTGGACGGACACGGGCAGCATCGCCGACCCGTGTCCAGCCGAGTCCGTCAGAATCCGAGCTCGGCGCCGTCGCCGAGGTCGGCCGGCAGGTCGTCGCCGCTCGACGTACGCGAGTATCCGGCGACGACGATGATCGAACTGTCACGGGGGTCGTAGGTGGGCTGCGGCGCCGCGGTCAACGGCGCGAAGAAGCGAGAGTCGTCATGTGCGGTGGCAGACATGGGTTTCCTCTCCTGCGGGCCGGCGTTTCCGGCACTTGATCCATCGTTGGCCCGGCCGGCCGAATCCGTCAATGACAGCAGTTGAACGCCTGCAGGGGTCACCCGGCGGCGGTGGCCCGCAGGTGGAAGCGCATCCCAGGGACGATCACCCGAACCACCGGGATCTCGAAACGCGGCTGGCTGAGGTCCACCACGACGACCGGCCCGGCGCCGATCGCGGCGAGGGCCTCCCGGGCCAACGCGACGTCTTCGGCGAACGATCCGAGCTGAAAGGTCGGTGCCGCCGTGAAGTCACGCACGCCGGCGCCCTCGACGACGAACCGCCACGTGGCGGTGACCGCGGTGACCTCGCTGACCCGCTCGTACTCCCGGCGGAACATGTCGTCGCGGGAGCCGGCGATGTAGCTGAGCCGGCTCTGCGCCGCCTCGGTCACGGCGCGAAGCAGTGCGATCTCCCGCCGAGGATGGCAGCCGTAGCCGGTGGCCGTGTAGATCGGCCGCAGCGCCCGGTCGGGGTCCTCGGCGAGGTCGCACCGGAAGACCGGCAACCCGGCCGCCGAGGTCAGCTCCCAGACCGCGACGCGGGCCCCGGCTGTGGTGATCAGGTCGAACACGCGGCGGCACGCCGGATCGTCGACGGTGTCGAGCATGAGGCGGGTCGCGTCCTGCTCGGTGGGGCTCAGCTGCGCCCAGCGCGCGGTCGCGTCGCGTTCGATCAGCTCGCACAGACCGTGGCTCACGGCCTCGAGGTAGTGATTGCCTGAGGCGAGCCCGTTGGTGGTCACGTCGAACATCCGCCGCGCCATCCGTGTGCTCGTGGTGAAGTCGGCGTGCACGGCGTCGAACGGCACCCACGTCGGCTCTTGCGTGCCGAGATCGACCCCTTCGATCCACAGCAGCGGCGCGTGGGACCGGAACGGGTGCGCGGCCGCGACCGTGCCGAGCGCACCAGCATCGATCAAGCGATGGGTGGTGCGCAGCTCGTCGGCGGCGCCGAGCACGAGCGGCCGGGTGATCTGCTCGGCGTGGAAGGACTCGATGGTCTCCATGACGGCCGAGGCGCGGGCGGCGTCGAGGGTGAGACCCTTGCCCTGGCTGACGGACAGGCCGCGGGAGTTCGGGCGGCAGGCCATGACCACCGGCACGCCGATGACGTCCAATCCGGTGACGTTGGCGATCCGGGTGATTCCCATCGCGGCGAGATGGGGCCGCACAGTGGCGAGGGTCTGCGCCGGAGGCACCAGCCGGTCGGTGCCGTCGCGGAACCCTTTCGTGGTTTGGGTCAAGGTAGCGATGGCTCACGATAACGCCGTGACTTTGACCTTGCCAGCGACGCGTTCAGCCGCTGCCGACCTCGCGTTCCGTGCCTTGGGTGGTGTGCGTGAGGGCAAGATCGAGCGCATCGCGGAGCTGCTCCGCGGGCCACCGGCGACCGACTGACCCACGCCGGTACTCGGGGCGGAAAGCGGTCCGGGACACCCGATGTAGGTATCAGGCGTCCCGGACGCAGGAAGCGGGGACGGAGCGGAAGGCGTCTACTGCAGCACGGCGAGCGCCTTGGTCAGGGCCGGGTCCCGTCCGGCGGAGAGGTCGGCCGATGTCATCGGCGCCTGGTGGTCCGGCGCGACGCCGATCGTGTCGATGATTTCCCGGTTGGCCCCCAGTTCCCGCTGGCTGGGCAGGGTCAGTTCGCTGCCGTCGTCGAGCCGATACGGCAACGTCGGTCCGGAGACGAGGCCCGCGGTACGCGTGCCGATGAGGGTCCCGAGGTGGAGGTCCTTGACGGTGGCCGCGAACGAGTCGCAGGCTGAGGCGCAAGTGCGGTCGGTCAGCACGGCCAGCGGAAGGTTCAGCAGCGGCACGGTCGCGTCGGCCTGGTTGGCGGTGCAGCGATCGCGTCCGTCGCACCAGTAGCTGATGGTCTTGCCGTGGACGAACGCTCCCAGCATCCGGATCAGCTCTGCTCCGGCGCCACCGCCGTTGCCTCGCATGTCGAGGATGAGGCCGCGGAGGGTCGTCGTCTTGCGCAGTTCCGCGATGGCGGCCAGCGCCTCGTCGGCCACGCCCGGGTAGAAGCCCGGGATCGTGACCTGGGCGATGTCGCCGGGCTGCAGCCGAACGCCGACCTTCGGGGCTTGCTGCGGGTAGTCGACCGGGGTCACCGTCGTGGTGAAGGTCTTGCCCGTGGCGGGGCGCCGCAGCGTGAACTCCAGCGCCTGTCCGGGCAATGGCGCGGTGAGCCAGCTCAGAACGCCGTCGGAGACGACTCCATTGACGATCAGCGGGACCGAGTTCACGAAGATCAGCTCGTCGCCGGGCTTGATGCCGGAGCCGGCCGCGGCGCTCCCCGGGGCGATCGAAGTGACGAAGACCGGTGCGGTGATCGCCGGATCCGGCCCGTCGGGGCGTAGCCCCGAGAACTTCAGGCCGAGCAGGTTGCGCTGCTGCCCGCGCGACCATCGGGCGTGGTTGTCGGCGAGCGCCGACACCATTCCCTGCAGCGCCGCTCCGGCGATGGCTTGCTGGACAGCGGGGTCGTCCGCCAGCTTCGCGGCGATCTTGTCGTAGGCGCGGCGGAAACGGACCCAGTCCGCGCCCTGCTTGCCGGTCAGCGCCGGCGTCGTGGCCTGGGCCTGATCGAGGCCGCGGCGCTGCAGCTCCTGGGTAAGCGCGGCGAACGCGGGCACGAGCAGGGTCCGGTCGTCCAGTATCGGTCCGCGGTAGTAGTTGTCGAGGATGCAGTTGTACGCCTGACCGACGGTCGTGATCGTGGTCGGTGCGGCCGGGGCCGGTGTGCCGGGTTGCCCGATCGGGCCGGACGGGGCGAGACAGGCGCCCGGCCGGCTGGCCGGCTCAGCGGAGCTGGCGGGGCCGATCAGCACCGTCGCGATACCGGCGGCGAGCGCCGTCGTGGTCGCCACACCGAGCGTGATCCGGAGTGTCTTGTTCATGCCGCCCACGTTCGCGGCCAGACCGTTGCAGCGGTGTGAACGTGCGAGTTAACGCCGGCGAAGCATCGCCCTTGATAGAGACGGCGCATGAGAATCCTGGTGGTCGAGGACGAGCCGATGCTCGCCGACCTGGTCGCGGAGGGACTGCGCCGGCAGGCGATGGCGGTGGATGTGGCGTACGACGGGTGGGAGGCGTCGCAGCGGATCGGCGTCAACGACTATGACGTCGTCGTGCTGGACCGCGACCTGCCAGGGGTCCACGGCGATGTGCTCTGCGCCGACCTGGTTCGCAGCGGCGCGCGTACGCGGATCTTGTTGCTGACCGCCGCCGCGTCGGTGGCCGAGCGCGTCGCCGGTCTCACCATCGGGGCGGATGACTATCTGCCCAAGCCGTTCGACTTCAGTGAGCTCGTGGCCCGGGTCAAGGCGTTGGGCCGGCGTAGTCAGGCGCCCGTTCCGCCGGTGTTGCGGCGTGCCGGGATCGTGCTGGACTCGTCGGTCCGCCAGGTGGTCCGCGACGGTCGTCACGTCACACTGTCGGTCAAGGAGTACGCCGTACTGGAAGTGCTCATGCGGGCGAACGGCGCGATCGTCAGCGCGGAGACCTTGCTGGAGTCGGCGTGGGACGAGAACGTCGACCCGTTCACCACCGTGGTGCGGGTGATCGTTTCCCGGCTGCGGGCCAAGCTCGGCGACCCGCCCTGCATCCACACCGTCGCGGGTGTCGGGTACCACCTGTGAAGCGCCGTACCGTGCGGGTGCGGCTCACCGCCCTCTACAGCGGCCTGTCCCTGCTCACCTCGGTGGCGGTCCTGGTCGTCACCAACCTGCTATTGAAACTCAAGCTGGAGAAGCGTTTCACGAACTATCGGCTCGACCTGACCACTGACGCAGCCGCCTCGCCGATCGGATCGGCTCCAGCGCCCGGACCTTCGATGCCTTCCGGCCGTGATGACATCGGCTACCTGCCCGACACGGTGCTCGGATACCAGTGGAACATCGCCGGCGTCACGATCGTCGTCCTGACGATCGTGACGGTCGTCGTGGGGTGGTGGCTCGCCGGTCGCGTACTGCGCCCGCTGCACCGCATCACGGCGACGGCCAGGAAGCTGTCGCTGTCCAACCTCAATGAACGCATCGCCCTTGCCGGGCCGCGTGATGAGCTCACGGAGCTGGCCGACACCTTCGACAGCATGCTCGAACGCCTGGAACGCTCGGTCGACAGCCAGCGCAGGTTCATCGCCAACGCGTCACACGAACTGCGTACGCCGCTGGCGATCCAGCGGGCCGCGATCGAGATCGGGTTGGCCGACCCGTCGCCGGCCAGACTGGCCCAGGTTCGCAGGCAACTGCTGGAGGTCAATCGCCGCAGCGAACGCCTGATCGGCAGCCTGCTGGTCCTCGCCCAGGGAGAGAACGGTCTCGAGACCACGGAACGGGTGAACCTCGCCGACCTGGTACGCCAAACCGTCGCTGAGACATCGACCGGCAGCATCCTGATCCGGCAGAGCCTGCAGCCCACCACCGTGATTGGCGATCCGATCCTTTTGCATCGGCTCCTGGCCAACCTGCTCGACAACGCCGTCCGCTACAACACGCCGGACGGCGTGGTGGACATACGCCTCACGCACACCGCCCGCCTGACGATGCGCAACACCGGCCCGCAGATACCCGAGAGCCGCTTCGGGGAGCTGTTCGAACCGTTCCGCCGACTCCACGCGCCACGAACCGGCCCAGCCGACGGCGTAGGGCTCGGTCTGTCCATCGTGGCTGCTATCGCACGCGCACACGACGCCGAGAT
>JABFYB010000014.1 GCA_013361475.1 Hamadaea sp. | reverse complement strand
GAGCAATGCCTGATCGGCCGCGTCCAGCAGAGCGAGCGTGCCGAAGAACGAGGCGAAGACGCCACCGCGGTCGATGTCGCCGACGACCACCACCGGTAGCCCGGCTTGCCGGGCCAGGCCCATGTTCACGAAGTCGGCGTCCCGCAGATTGATCTCGGCCGGGCTGCCCGCGCCTTCGCAGACCACCACGTCGAACTCCGCCCGCAGCTCAGCCAGGGTGGCGAAGGCGACCTCGGCCAGCCGGGGCTTGAGGGACCGGAAGTTCTCCGCCGTGATGTGGTCGACCGCGTCCCCGAGCAGGACCACTTGACTGGACAGGTCGCTGCCGGGCTTGAGCAGCACCGGATTGAACCGGACGTCCGGTTCGAGCCCACAGGCGGCCGCCTGCAACGCCTGGGCCCGGCCGATCTCGCCGCCGGTGCCGTCGGCCCGGATGGCGATCGCCGAGTTGTTCGACATGTTCTGCGCCTTGAACGGCGCGACCTTCGCTCCCCGCCGGGCCAGCCAACGGCAGATTCCGGCGGTGACCACGCTCTTGCCCGCGTCCGACGTCGTGCCGGCGACGAGCAGTCCGTGGCTCATCGCGCCCGCCGGGCGAGCCGGGTCAGGACGGCCACGCCGAGCGCGGCCAATCCCACTACTCCGCTCAACTTCGCCGCCCGCCGGGCGTCCGCCGCGACCGGTTTGCCGCCGTCGCCGAGCGACGGGCGTACCTCTGTCCGTCCGAAATAGACGTTCTCGCCGCCGAGCGTCACGTCCAGCGCGCCCGCGAACGCCGCCTCGCACTGCCCCGAGTTGGGCGACGGATGCCTCCCGCCGTCCCGCTGCCAGACTTGCCACGTACGCCGGGTCCCCCCGCCGACGACGGGCGCGGCCACCGAGGTCAGCAGCGCGGTCAAGCGCGACGGGATGAGGTTCGCGGCGTCGTCGAGTTTCGCGGCGGCGGTCCCGAAGTCGGCGTACCGCTGAGATCTGTGACCCACCATGGCATCGAGCGTGTTGACGGCGCGGTAGCCGACGAGGCCCGGAAGACCCGCGACCGCGCCCCACACGAGCGGGGCGACCACCGCGTCGGAGGTGTTCTCCGCGACCGACTCGACGGTGGCCCGGGCCAGGTCGCTCTCGTCCAGCGCGGCCGGATCGCGACCGCACAGATGCGTGATCCGCTCACGGGCGGCCTCGATGTCACCGCCTTCGAGAGACTCCGCCATGGCGGCCGCCTCGCGCCGCAGCGACCGCCCGCCGAGCACGGCCCAGGTCGTCGCGGTGACCAGCGCGAACCGGGCCAGTGGCCGCTTCCGGGTCGCCCGGTTCGCCACGATCGCCGCCACGACCGGTACGCCCACCGCCGCCGCCGTGAAGATCGCCCCGTCGGCGCGGCTCGGCGCGTAGAGCAGGCGCTCCAAGGTACCGGCCGCCTTGCCGTATCCGGCTACCGGATGGAACCGGCGCGGATCACCCAGCAGGGCGTCCAACACGTATCCGGCCGCCATCCCCGCGGCGTCCACCTCACGCACCCGAACCTCCTGACCACGGCGTGCCACCCGTGATCAGCCTATAAGCCGCCCCCGGTACGCCCGGCGCTCAGTGCACCACCACGTGACCCAGCACCTTGACGGTGAACCACGGAGTACGCCGCGGCGCCACGACCGCCTCGCGCCGGACGAGGTCGTACAGCATGCCCATCGTCGTCTCCGGCGCCACCAGCAGGCTCAGCGGACGGCGCCGCCGCCACCGGCGCGTCGGCCGCAGCGTCAGGAAGACGAAACCGGACGGCCGCCGCAACGCCACCAGCACGGGCGGCACGGTGGTCGTGATGAGCCGGTACAACGCGGCTTCAGCGGGCTCCTCGCTCACCGTGACGATCACGTCGCCACCGGGCCAGCCCGCCCGGCGGAGGAACCGCCGCACCTGCTCGTCGCCGAGCCTCCGCCCGAATTCACAGGCCGCCTCACGGACGGATGTCGCGATCGCCGCCTCACGCCGGGTCACCGTTCCACCTCCTCGGACTCATGTGCCGACGGCCTGCGGGCGGCGCGTGCCCCTCAACCGCGCCGCCCGCAGGCGATGGCCGGCTTCGGCGAATCCGTGCTGTGCCTGCGCTCCGCCACGCGCAGCGATTCGCCGAAGCCGGCCGGGTCCCGTCCGTCACGTCGGGGAGCCGCGACGAACGGGGGCTTCCTCAGACGGCGGCCAGCGCCGAACGGCGGTCCACGACGTGGTCGTCGGACTCCTCGTCGTCGAGGTCGTCGTCGGCGTCCTCATCGCCGTCGGCCGTGGTGGTCGGCGCACTGAAGTCGGTGGCGTCGAACGGCGGAACGGGATCGTCGTAACCGAAGCCGTACGAGCTGAAGCCGGGCTCGTCCACCGCGTTGAGCGGATCATCGGCGGTCAGGCCTATTTGCTGCTCGGGCGCCGGTTCGGTCGGCTCACCGCCGAGGCGTACGGGTTCGGTCGGATCGGGTTCGACCTCGCTGGCCGAGACGGGCTTGTTCCGCGCGAACCGGGCTCGGCCCCGAGCGAGGTTGTGCCCGACGGCCAGCGCCTCCATCTCGTAGAGCGTCCGCTTGGTGCCCTCGGCGTCCACCCAGTCGCGGGTGTAGATCTGACCGTGGACGATGACGGGATCGCCGACCATGAGACTGGACGCGACGCCGCTCGCCAGCTCGCGCCAGCAGGTGACCCGGACCCGGAGACCGTTGCCGTCGACCCACTGCCCGGTCGAGCGCTCCAGCCGCCGGGTGCCCGCCGCGACCTTGAAACTCGTCACCAGCCGGCCCGAGTTCGAGGTACGCCGCCACTCCGGAGCGGTGAGCAGGTTGCCAACTATCGTGATATGCGTTTCGAACATGCTGAATATCGTGTGGCCTGGCCCGACCGAATAGGCAAGTTATGATCTTCGATATTGTGGACAGTGTTCGCGTGTGGATAACTCACCAGGACCGAACTCGCGAGTAACTTGTAATCGTGGAGACCGACATCCTGGGTGCGCCGTACGAGCGGCACATCATCGACCTGCCCTCCGACGACGAGGGCCCGGTCGTCGCGACGCTGGTCCGGCGGCGAGCCAATCAGTCCACCAAGCGCGCCGTCCTGTATCTGCACGGGTTCTGCGACTACTTCTTCCAGACCCACCTCGCCGACTTCTTCACCGATCGCGGCTGGGACTTCTACGCCCTCGACCTACGCAAGTACGGCCGGTCCCTGCTCGGCCATCAGACCCCCAACTTCGTCCGCAGCCTCACCGAGTACTTCCCGGAGATCGACGAGGCGATCCGGATCATCCGGACCGAGGACGGCCACGACACCGTTCTGCTCAACGGCCACTCGACCGGTGGCCTCATCGGCTCACTCTGGGCCGACTCCCGGCGCAAGGCGAAGTACGTCGACGGCCTGTTCCTCAACAGCCCGTTCCTCGACTTCAACGCGCCCTGGCTGATCCGCCGCCCGCTCGCCCCGATCATCTCCGGCCTGGCCTCGCTCGGGCACTATCGGAAGATCACCATGAACGTGTCGGGCACCTACGGCCGCAGCATCCACGTCGACCACAACGGCGAATGGACCTACGACCTGACGTGGAAGCCGGTCGAGAGCTTCCCCGTCCGCCTGGGCTGGCTCCGCGCGATCCGGGAAGGCCATCTACGCGTACGCCGAGGCCTGTCCGTCGACGTCCCGATCCTGGTGACCGCGTCGGACGCGTCGTTCAAGAAGCCGACCTGGGACGAGGTCGCACACGACATGGACGCCGTCCTCGACGTGGATCACATCGTCCGGTGGGCGCCGAACCTCGGCGACAAGGTGACGGTCGTCCGGATTCCGGGCGGCAAGCACGACCTCACCCTCTCCCGGCCGCCCGCCCGCCAGCGACTGTTCGCCGAGGTCGACAGCTGGATGGCGGCGAACCTCAATGCGGATGCGGCGGATAGTGCCGCCAAATCTCCCAACCCCGCCGCCACACCAGCAGATCCCGGCTGAGCAACCCACGGCCGCCGGCGAAGAACATCCGGTCGACCGCCCGGCGTACCTTCTCCACGCCGGGCGGGGAGCCGGACCCGGTCACCATGACCACATCCCGCGCCGGTACGCCCAGAACCAACTCCCCCGGCACCTGGCCGGCCAGCCGTTCCCAGAACTCGTCGAGCAGCACGGCTGACGATTCCCAGCCGCCGAACGACAACATCAACACCGGCGGTCGCCCGTCCACCTGAACCTCGGCCGCCCATTTGGTCAACAATTCGAAGGCGTACCGGCGAAGATCGTGCGGATGCAGCCGGAGCCCATGCAGATCCCGCCACGTCACCAGCCCCTGATAAGCCGGCCCCGGCGCGTAGCCGACCGCCAGGTCGCCCACGAACTCGTCGAGGACTATGTCCTCCTCGTCCTGGGGATCCAGCTCGTCGAGGGAGACCAGCACCGGGAGAAATGTGGTGCTCATCACGTCCACGAGGGTTAACCTACTCCCGCGTACGCACGGCTCCAATCGGCCGTCCAGCGGGTGGGTTCCAACATCGCTTTCGGTACCCTGTGATCTGCACGCGCCCGTAGCTCAGCGGATAGAGCAGCTGCCTTCTAAGCAGTTGGCCGCAGGTTCGAATCCTGCCGGGCGCACCATCGGCTACGGGCTGAGGTACTCGGGGTTGTCCGCGAGGAACCTGCCCAGGTCGTCGTTGCGCGCGGCTTCGAACATCCGCATGGTCCCGGGGGACAAGGCTTCGCCTCCGGCGGGGTCTTCGTTGAAACTGCCGGCGTTCGTCTTGAGGGTGACGAGGTCGGCGGCGGCGAGCACTTTGAGGTTGAAGAGGAAGTCGGCCGCGCTGTAGCCGCCGGTGTCGAGCTTCAGCGATGCTCCGGCCGCCTGGAGCAGGTTGGCGAACTTGGCCGGATTGGTGAGGACGCCGACGCTGGTCGCCTTGGCGGCCATCGCCTTGATGAGTTCGCGCTGGTGTTTCTGGCGGTCGTAGTCGCCGTTGGGCAGACCGTAGCGTTGGCGGGAGTAGTCCAGCGCCTCCCAGGCGGCCATCGTCCGGCAGCCTTTCTTGTGGATCCAGCTGTTGGGGAGTTGCTGCTGCCCGTCGTAGCTGTAGTAGACCGGTTTGCCGTTCTGGTCGATGTAGTGGCTCGACCAGGTGTCGTTTTCGACGCACAGGTAGACGCCGCCGAGCGCGGTGATGACGTTCTTGAAGCCGTTGAAGTCGATGACGGCGACACCGTTGAAGCTGATCCCGGTCAGCTGTTCCACGGTCTTCTTGGTCAGCCCCGCTCCCCCGGTCCAGCCTTGGCCTTGCTGCGATCCGAAGAAGTACGCGGCGTTGATCTTGTCCAGGCCGCCGGCGTACTGGGCGGCCGGCCAGGCGGGGATGTCCACTTTGCTGTCTCGCGGGATCGACATCAGGTACGCCTCGTCGTGCGAGGCGGACACGTGCAGCAGCATGATCGTGTCGGCTCGGGAGGTGTTCTCCGCCCAGCCTTCCCGGGTGTCGAGGCCCAGCAGGAGCAGGTTGATCGCGCCGGTCATCGACCGTCCGCGTACGCCGTTCTCGCTGAGGTTCGCGGTCTCGATGGAGCCGGTGAGGTCGTTGATGAGGGACTTGGCCGCCACCACGCCGCCGAAGCCCGCGAGAACCAGGAGAGCACCGATGAAGACCACGATTTTGGCAGCTAGCGGGCTGCGTACCTTCCGAGCGGCCACGTCCTCACGATAGGCCCATCGGCCTGGTCACGCACACGGTGTGCCATTGATTGCGCAGGTCAGAGGCTGTCCGGTGCCGGTGACCCGGAGTCCGGCGACGATCTGCGTGCCGGCGGCGAGGGTGCGGTTCCAGCTCTTGGGGGTGAGGGTGACCGTACGCCCGTTCTGCTGGTAGTCGGCTTCCCAGGCGATCGAGACGGTCACGCCGTCGGGGAAGGTCAGCACCACCGTCCAGCCGTTCGTCGCCCGGGTGGCGGTGAGCACGATCTCCGCGGAGTATCCGCCGGTCCAGCTGTCTTTCACGGCATACCGGGCGGCAAGGGAAGCGGGAGCGGACGGCGAGCCGGCGAGGGAGGTCCGCAGGGGTGAAGCCGAGGGGGACGTCGAGAGCATCGGCATCGAGAGGGACCAGGCGGGTGCCGGCGAGGCCGGCGGCGTCCCGCCCGCGACGGCGTCGTGCGCCGGGACCAGGGGGGCCACGACGGCCAGCACTCCCCAGCCGACGGCCAGGCCCACGATCGCGGCGAGCACGGTGGTACGCAGCCACCCGGGCGGCCGTGGCGTCCACCAGCGGGCCGGACCTGGGACATTCACGGGAGGAACTATATGCGGAAGGTGCGCCGGTAGGCACTGGGCGCGACGCCGACCGTCGCGTGCAGACGCTGCCGCAGCGAGACCGCGGTGCCGAAGCCGGCCTGGCGGGCGACCGTGTCGATCGGCAGATCCGTCGTCTCCAGCAGCTTGCGCGCGTGCTCCACCCGTTGCCGCGCAAGCCATTCGGCCGGGCTGACCCCGGTCTCCTCCCGGAATCGGCGGGTGAAGGTGCGTACGCTCATCTTCGCGTGGCGGGACAGCGTCCGCAGGTCCAGCGGCTCGTGCAGGCGCGCCATCGCCCAGGCCCGGGTGGTCGCCGTGCTCGTGTCGGTCGGTGACGGCACCGGCCGCTCGATGAACTGCGACTGCCCGCCTTCCCGCCACGGCGGCACCACGCACCGCCGCGCGGTGCGGTTGGCCACGTCGCTGCCGAAGTCCTGGCGTACTGCGTGCAGGCAGAGGTCGATGCCGGCGCCCACCCCGGCCGAGGTCAGGATGTCGCCGTCGTCGACGAAGAGCACGTCCGGGCGTAGCGCGACGGCGGGGAACAAGTCGCGGAACTGGTCGGCCCAGAACCAGTGCGTGGTCGCCGGACGGCCGTCCAGCAGACCGGCTGCGGCCAGCACGAACGCCCCGGTGCAGATCGACATCAGGCGGGCGCCGGGGCGGCGTGCGGCCAACGCGGCGGTCACGGCCGCGTCGTTCACGCCCTCCGACAGGGCCGCGGTCCCGTGCACGCCCGCGACGACCAGGGTGTCGGCCTCCGGGATCACTTCCGGCCCGTGGTCGGGGACGATCGCGAAGCCTAATTCGGTACGCACAGCGCCGCCGTCGGGCGTACACACCGTGACCTCGTAGAGCCGGTCTCCGGCCGAGTCCCGGGCGGCGAGGAAGATCTGCGTCGCCGTGCCGAGGTCGAACGGGACGACCCCGTCGAGGGCCAGGATCACGACGCGATGCCGATCAGTCATGGCCCGATTCTTTCACATAGTGGCTCTCCGGCCACTCCCCGCGCGGGGGCGTACGCCTGATCATGGTCGGGTGACGACTTCGACCCGCTTCCACCGCGCCTGGTCCGTGGCCGCGATCGCGTTCGTGGCGATCATCGGCGCGGCCGGTTTCCGCGCCACCCCCGGCGTGATGATCACCCCGTTGCAGGAGGAGTTCGGCTGGGGCCGGGGCCTGATCTCCGCCGCCGTCTCGGTCAACCTCCTGCTGTTCGGGCTCACCGCACCGTTCGCGGCGGCCCTCATGGAGCGGTTCGGCATCCGGCGGGTCGTCGCCGTCGCCCTCGCCGTGGTCAGCCTCGGCAGCGGGCTGACCGTCTTCATGACCGCCAGCTGGCAGCTCGTCCTGTGCTGGGGCGTCCTGGTCGGCATGGGCACCGGCTCGATGGCGCTGGCCTTCGTCGCGACGATCACCGGCCGCTGGTTCGTCAAGCATCGCGGCATCGTGACCGGCGTCCTCACGGCGGCCGGGGCGACCGGTCAGCTGATCTTCCTGCCGCTGCTGGCGAACATCACCGCCACCCACGGCTGGCGGGTCGCCGCGTTGACCGTCGCCGGGACGGCGCTCGCCGTCGTCCCGCTCGTGATCTGGCTGCTGCGCGACCATCCCGCCGATGTCGGCACCACGGCGTACGGGGCTGATCCGGCCGAGCCGGTGGCGGCTCCGCCGAAGACGGCCAACGCCGCCGCGCGGGCGCTCGGCAGTCTGCGTACCGCCGGCAAGTCCGGGGTCTTCTGGGCTCTCGTCGTGGGCTTCGCCATCTGCGGCGCGAGCACGAACGGGCTCATCGGGACGCACTTCATCCCGGCCGCGCACGATCACGGGATGCCGGAGACGACCGCCGCCGGGCTGCTGGCCCTCATCGGGATCTTCGACATCGCCGGGACCGTCGTCTCCGGCTGGCTCACCGACCGGGTCGACCCGCGGCTGCTGCTGGCGGCGTACTACGCGTTGCGCGGCTTCTCGTTGCTGCTGCTGTCGCATCTGCTGGACGCGCAGGCACATCCGGGGATGCTCTTCTTCATCGTCTTCTACGGCCTCGACTGGGTCGCCACGGTCCCGCCGACGATCGCGTTGTGCCGTACGCACTTCGGCGCGGACGGGCCGATCGTGTTCGGCTGGGTCTTCGCCTCCCACCAGATCGGGGCGGCCGTCGCGGCGACCGGGGCCGGTGTGGTGCGGGACGCGCTGGGCTCCTATTCGCTGGCCTGGTACGCCGCCGGGGCGCTGTGCTTCATCGCGGCGGCGGTCTCGGCCCGCATCGGCGTACGCCGTCTCGCCCCTGCCACCGCCTGACGCCTACTGGTACTTCGAGGAAGCGTGCTCCTGGGCGATGCGCCGGAGCGCGACGAGGATCGCCTCGCCCAGGACCGTGCCGGTGATCACCGCTTCGACGGTGCCGGCCCGGTCCGGGCGTTGCATGACGACGCCGACCTCCGCCTCGGCGACCTGTTCGGCGCTTTCGGCGTACGTGTCGAGGAGGCTGAGCAGGTCGTCCTGGCCGAGCGCCCGGATGGCGTGGACCGCGTCGGCGACCTGGTCGACCTCCGGCCGGTCGGGATAGACCTGCCAGCCCCGGCGGCGGATCAGGTCGAGCACGTCCACGCGGGCCTGCGCCCACTCGGCCGAGGAGCGGTCGGCCCGGGTCGGCCGGGTCAGCAGGTAGTGCGCGGTTCCCCGGACCTCGTGGCCGAACTGCTGCGGGTCGTCGACCGAGCGGAGCACTTCCTTGACGGCGGTGATGCCGAGCCCGCCGACGTCGACCAGCGCCCGGATCAGCCGCAGGCGGCGCAGGTGCTCCGGCCCGTAGTCGGCCTGGTTGCGCCCGGTCGGCGTCCCGGCCGGAAGCAGGCCCTCACGGAGGTAGTACTTGATCGTCGGCAGCGGAACACCGCTGCGCTCCACCAGTTCGCCGACCTTCACGGGGATAGTATAGCTATCCGCTATCTGGCCTGGCGAGCGGCCGCCTTCCGGCGAGCCAGCGTGACGCCGAGCGCCAACGCGACCACGGCCAGCACCGCCAGGAGGATCCAGCCGCCGGGGCCCATCGGAGCCGAGGCCGGCGCCGCTGCCGTCGTCGCCGTGGCGGTCGCTGCCTCCGGCGTACCAGTGGAAGGCGAGGCCGAGTCCGACGGCGCGGGCGAGACCAGCGAAGCCTGGGTGGGTGTCGCGCCGGGAGCCGCCGCCGCGAGCTTGAGCACGGGCGCCGGGTGCTCGGGGTTGGGGTCGTTGGCGGTCGGGATCTCGATCCAGCGGTCGACGGCGCCGTTGCTGTAGGTGACGAGGGTCTTGAAGGCGACGCTCTTGGCGTTCGGCAGCTGCTTGACCTTGATCTTGTACGCCGCGTCGGTCTTGACCTTGAGCGCGGTGCCGGAGACGGTGTAGCCGTCGGCGGTGGCCGCGAACGTCCAGCCGGTCGGCGCGGAGACGAGGCTGACGTCGGCCGGGGCGATGCCCTGGGGAAGCACGACGCGGACCGAGGAGATGCCGGCGGAGCCGTTCTCGGCCTCGGCCGAGAAGCTGATCACCGAGTCGACCGCGAGCGCCTGCGCGGGCTTGGCACTGACCTCGACGTGCGCGAACGCCTGACCGGCGAGCGCGACCGCGCCCAGGACGACACCGGCGGCGACCGCCGCGAGCCTGCGTGTGAACACTGATTCCCCCTCGTTGACGAGCCTGACGCTGGTAAGTCGCCGGACCGCCCAGGTTAGTTCCCGACCACTTCGGTCACACCGTGAGCAGGCTCCAGAGCGTGATCGAGACCTCACGGGCGGACGGGCGGGCGGCCGGGTTCTTGTCCATGCAGGCCCGGACGAGGTCGGTGATGTCGCCCGGGAGGCCGGGCACCGCGAGCACCGGCGTGGGCGCCAGCGCCTTCGGCAGTACGCCCCGGCGCGGCCGGCCGATGCTGCGGGTCTGATAGGGCGAGCCGCCGGTGAGCATGCGGTAGATCAGCACACCCAGCGAGTAGACGTCCTCGGCCCGGCTGAGCCCGTCCTCGGTCGCCTCGGCCAGCCCATAGTCGATGATCTTCACCCCGACCGGGGTCAGCATGACGTTGTCGGGGTTGAGGTCGCGATGCGTTACCCCGCGCCGATGGGCGACCGCGAGCACATCGGCGACGCTGCCCCCGATACGCGCCGCCTCCGGCCACGGCAGCAGCGTCCGGCGTTCCATCCGGGTGGACAGCGACTCGCCCTGGAGCAGCTCCAGGACCATGAAGCCGATCGTCGAGCCGTCCGCCAGCGCGGCGTCGCCGTAGTCGTAGAGGCGCGGCACGTTCGGATGCCGCAGCCGCGTGGTGATCATGGCCTCGTTCCGGAGCAGCTCACTCGTCACGGAGTACGCCCGGCCCCGTCCGGACAGACACTTCACCGCCCGGGCCTTGCCCTCGAAGCTGTCGACGGCCCGGTACACGTGCGAGACGCCACCCATCGCGAGGCGACCGGTGAGGACGTAACGTCCGCCCAGCGCGGTGCCAACGGGGAGCCACACGAGAGAGAAGTGTTCCGCACCGTGCGTACGCGGAACAACAGTCCTTTCGTTACCAGATGAGAAACTGGCACATTCGATTGCCCACGATCTGATGGCGGGCTAACTTGGAGGACGTGGGGAACGAACTGACGCTGGACAATCAGGTCTGCTTCGCGCTCTACTCGGCCAGCCGCGCGGTGACCGCCGTCTACCGGCCGATCCTGGAGCCGCTCGGGCTGACCTACCCGCAATACCTCGTACTGCTCGTGCTCTGGGAGAACGACCCGGTCACCGTCAAGCGCCTCGGCGAGGAGCTGATGCTCGACTCGGGCACGCTGTCGCCACTGCTCAAACGGATGATCGCCGCGGGTCTGGTGACCAAGGAACGCAGCTCCGCCGACGAGCGCAGCGTCCTCGTCCGGCTCACCCCGGCCGGGCGTGACCTGCGAGACCGGGCGGCCGGCGTACCGGCGCAGGTGGCCGCCGCCACCGGACTGACCCCCGCCCGGCTCCGGGAGCTGCGGACGACGCTGCGGGAGATCGCCGGGGCCGCTCAGGCGACCGCCGCCGGGCTCCCGCCCGCCTGATCAGCCGTCGATCACGCGGCCTGGACCGACCGCTGTTCGAAGTCGCCGGCCACGACTCCCGCCAGGAACGCCTGCCACTCTTCGCCGGTCAGCCGGACGACGACCTCCGGCCGGGTCGAATTGCGCAGGAGGACCTCGTCGGCCTCGAACTTCACCTCGGCGCAGGTGCCCGCTTCGCATCTGCTGCTACGCAGCCACTGCGCCGACTGCGTCTCCCGCCTGGACATCGACACCACCTTCTGACGTGTCTCGTCGATGTCTTTGAGTGTGCCACGGTCCCGCGAGTGATATTCGGGCGCTGACCGGAGGCCGACCGCGAATGAATTCACGCGAATCTGTTCGCGGTCTCCGAGATGAACCGCACCGAATCCGCCGGGCTGAGGGAGACGCTTTCCAGTCCACGGTAGACCCGCCAGTACGGCGACGGATCGGCTCGGTCGATCATGGCGGACTGCGTCATGGCGCTCTCGAAATACACCAGGTCACCCTCGTCCGCCGGGAACTCCATGATGATGAAGGTGCTGGAGACGGTGTGAATGCCGGCGCTGAAGGGCAGGATCCGGAGCTGGATCCGCGGATCCTGACCCAGATCGGCGAGGTAGGTGAGCTGCTCTCGCATGACCGCCGCATTCCCCGCCATGCGGAGCAACACCGACTCGTCGATGATCGCGTCGATGTACGGCCGGTCCGGGCCGTTGAGCATGTGCTGGCGACGCGACAGGCGTACGCGGGTGCGGATCTCCTGATCCTGGGCGCTGAGACCTTCGACCGCGGCGGCCCGCAGCACCGCCCGGGCGTACGCCTCGGTCTGCAGCAACCCGGGGACGAGGAGCGGCTGGAAGAACGACAGACGGGAGGCGTCGGCCTCCAGCGCCACATACTCCGCGTATCCCGCCGGAAGCTGGTCGCGGTACTCCGCCCACCACAGCCGCTGGCGGCTCGCCCGGGCCAGATCCACGAACTCGGCGATCTCGGTCGCCTCGGTCACCCCGTAGAGCTGGAGAAGTGCCTTGACGTCGGTCACCGTCGGCTTGGTCTTGCCGTTCTCGATCCGGATCATCTTCGAGATCGACCAGTCGAGTGCGTCGGCCGCCTGCTCCTGGGTCCGGCCGGTGTCGTCGCGCGCCGCTCGGAGCGCCTGAGAAAGCCGCCGGCGCGCGATCGTCGGGCCGTGCAGGCGGCTGGTCGCGGGCTCCATGCCCTCCTCCGTGCTCGTCCGCTCCCCCGGCTGGCATTCCGTTACGCGGCTCATCGCCACCTGGCGGAGTGCCAGTAAAAGAAGGGTATATCGTCCCTTCCGTCATTGTCACTGCGTGGATCTCCATCATGGACGGCACACCCGCAGTGACCAGCCCTGACAATCGGGAGCGTCAGATGGTCGAACTGCACGCCGCACTGTGGCGGCGGAGCACCAAGTGCGAGGCGGGGGCCTGTGTGGAGGTCGCCGACCTAGGCGGTGAGGCGGTCGGGATGCGTAACTCGACCCGCCCGGAAATCGAGATCACCTTCCCCGTCGAGACCTGGCGCGAGTTCGTGGCCGGCGTCCGGGTCGGGGAGTTCGATCAGCCGTCCGCATGAACAGACGGCACCCGGGCTGACTCCCGAGTGCCGCGAAGACCGATCGAGGCCCGTACAGCCACCGTCCAAGTCCACAATGAACATACCGGCGTCTCCCGCGCCGCCCGCATCGGGGCCGACCCTCCGTCACCCATAAGCGTGACGTCCGGTCGTGCGTCTTGACATGAGCCGAGTGGCCACATCCCGCCACCGTTCAAGATCATTCAGATTAGTCGTCCCGGCGTCCGGGTACTTCTTTCGCGCATCGCCATGATCGAACGACAACCGATCATGGCGCTGGAGCGTCTCTATACCGCAAGGAGGGGGCGAAAGAAGGGCGGCAGTGACCGGGATCGCAGCGTCACAGTGACCTGGATCGCTGCTCACCGGCGTTGTATCCGGTGGAATGAATAGGGCAAACGCGGCGTTGAGCTGGAGCGGAACCCGCTGGAGAGCGAAAACCGCAGCTTATCGCGCTGATCAGCGAAGTCGCATGTGCCTTTCAGGGGTTTCACAGTTAGCTGTGACACTTTCAGACCGGCGAGAAGGAATCAGCTCCGTTGGTCATCTGTTACGCAGATGTCAGCACCGCACACCGTAGCGGTAATTACGGGGGAGGGACCCGAACGTGGAGAACATGACGATCCTGCGCACCGACCAGGTGGCCGAGGAGCGTGACCTCGTCGGCGTCTACCTGCACGAGATCTCCCGCACGCCGCTGCTCGACGCGGCCCAGGAGGTCGAACTCTCCAAGGCGATCGAAGCCGGCCTGCTCGCCGAGTACTGGCTGGACGAGGACAAGATCCCGCAGGGGGTCGGCCGTGAAGAGCTCGAGCTACTGATCTCGGAGGGCAACCGCGCCAAGGACCTGTTCATCCGGGCCAACCTGCGGCTGGTCGTGTCGATCGCCCGCCGGTACGTCCGGTCCGGCATGCCGATGCTCGACCTCATCCAGGAGGGCAACACCGGCCTGGTCCGGGCGGTCGAGAAGTTCGACTACATCAAGGGCTACAAGTTCTCGACCTACGCCACCTGGTGGATCCGCCAGGCGATCAGCCGTGCGATCGCGCAGCAGGAGCGTACGGTCCGGCTTCCGGTGCACCTCGTCGAGGACGTGAACCGGATGCGGAACGTCGCCCGCCAGCTCACCCGTGAGCTGGGCTCCGAGCCGGAGCCGGAGCAGATCGCGGCCGCGCTCCAGGTGCCCGTCGAGCGGGTCAACGAGCTGATCCGCTGGTCGCAGGACACCGTGTCGCTCGACACCCCGGTCGGCGACGACGGCGACACCAACCTGGGTGACCTGGTGGCCGACTCCGACGCCCCGTCGCCGGAGGAGATCGTCCTCTCGGCGCTCGAGCGTCAGCGGATCGAGGGCCTGCTCAACCACCTCGACGACCGGTCGGCCGGCATCATGCGGGCGCGGTACGGTCTCGAGGACGGCCGCGAGCACTCGCTCACCGAGGTCGCGTCGCGCTTCTCGCTCTCGCGCGAGCGCATCCGCCAGCTGGAGATCCAGGCGCTGGGCCGGCTCCGCGAGCTGGCTCGGGCCGAGGGCCTGCAGAACGCCTAAGCCCAAGTCGTACGCGTAAAGGCCCCGCCCGGCAGCGCCGGACGGGGCCTTTGTCGTGCTGCTTACGACCTGACGCGGCCGTACCCGTACGGCGTCATCATGTCGATGCTGGCGAGTTTGACCGATTCACCGAACGTCGGGGCGTGGATCACCTTGCCGCTGCCGACGTAGATCGCCACGTGCCCGAGACCGGAGTAGAAGACCAGGTCGCCGGGGGCCAGTTGGGACCGGCTGATCCGGGCGGTCTCGTCGTACTGGGTGGCCGCGTGGTGATAGAGGCTCACCCCGGCCGCCGCCCACGCCGCCTTGGTCAGCCCGGAGCAGTCGTAGCTGCTCGGACCGTCGGCGCCCCAGGCGTACGGCTTGCCGATCGCGTTGTACGCGTACGTCACGGCGATGCCGGCCTTGCCGGAGACCGCCGGGATCTTCCCGGTGTACCGGCCGCTGGTCCGGCTGCTCGTGCCGTACAGCTGCTTCTTCTGGGCTTCCAGCTTCTTCAGATCCGTCTCGATCTGCTTCTTCTGGGCGGTCAGCTTCGTCACGTCGTCCTGGGCCTTGGCCAGCGCCTGCTGCAACGACGACTTCTGCTGGTCGTACTTGTCACCGGCGTCGCGCGCCGATTCGATCACGGAGCTCTGCGTGTCGGCGATCTCCTGGAGGGTGCCGAGCCGTTCGACGACCTCCGTCGGCGACGAGGTGCCGAGCAGGGCGTTCCAGGTGGCCAGCTGACCACTTCCGGCGTACGCCGACGCGGCCATCTTGGCGACGCGCTGGCGAGCCTCGTCCCGCTGATGTGCCAGTGGGCCGAGCGACGTCTCCAGCTGCTGGATCTGCGCCTGCACCGACTTGGCCTGCTCGGTGCTCTTGTTGTACTGCTCGACGAGCTTCTCCAGCTTGTCCGACGCCTCGGTGATCTGTTTGGACAGTTCGGACTCGGAGGGAGCGGCGTGGGCCGCACCGGGCGCGAGGAGCACCGCCAGCGCAGCCACGAGAGGCATGGCGAACCGCCAGCCCCGTGGAAGTAGTCGCAAGGGGGTGTGAACCTTTCTTCCGCGGCCCGACCGTTCCGCAGGTCACGGGCCGGCCGCCTACCGGGTTAGCTGCGACGACGCCCGTCGGTCGCCGACGGCGTGCGTCACGGGCTCGCGCTGGAAGATTCGCGCTACCACGACCGGGGGATCGGTCGCGGATTCGCCCCAATTACCTGGGTCCCCGGTTCACAATCAGTGGCTGGTGATTCGACGGCACCGGCCAGGTGTCGCCCTTTTCTGGGCGATCGGGGGCCTGACCAGCTCAGACACCGTAACTCGGGATTCCGGTCAAGCAAAGGGCAAGTTGCACCATCTGCCCGCACTGGTTCGCTTGTGCCGGAAAAGTTCACCAGATCAAACTGCGGTCCGCTGGCATAAGAGGTGCCAAGGTGACAGGTGGCAGATTGAAGCACTTCCCAACGATGCCGGTCACTCCGACAATGAGCATACAAGCGTGTCACACGAGGAGGAGGCCATGCAGCCTACCCGGCGCGCACAGGAGCTGAGCCTGCCCGGCATCCGGGTCACCGACCGGTGGTTCGTGGTGGGCCAGCGCAAGTTCGACGTCACCGAACTGCAGAACCTGCGGACGGTGCGCGGATCGCACCACCCCATGGCGGTCCGCGCGGCGATCTGCGCGCTCCTGGCCGTGGCCGGCATCGGCGTCTTCTTCGACCGGCTCGAGCCCGTCGGCTTCGTCGGTCTCGCGGTCGCCGCTCTCCTGCTCGGCGGGGCCGCCGTCGCCGCAGCCTGGCGCAACCCCCGCAGCTACGAGATGTGGGCCGAGTACCGCGGTCTCAGCGTCCAGCTCTACTACTGCGACAACGAGCGCCGCTACAACGCCGTCTCCCGCGCGGTCATCCGCGCCCGGGAGCGCGCGTACCTCGAGGACTCCCCCGTCACCGACCAGTATCCGGCAGCGGCCGCTCAGGCCGCGTGGTTCACCCAGGCGGCCTGACTCGCACCATGTGTGCGACGGGTGCCCCCGAGATCTTCGGATAGTGGCAGCACAGCTACCCGTCCGGAGCTGTGCTGCCAAGACCCCGGGAGCACCCCCCGATGCCGGAGATCCACCATTTCGCGTACGGCTGGTTCAACCCCGCGTTGGCGTACCTTGTCGCCTTCAGCGGATCCCTGACCGGCCTGGTCTGCACCACTCGCGCCCGTGCCGCCGGCACCCGGGCCCGCCGAGCCCGCTGGCTCGTCCTGGGCTCGGTCTCGATCGGCGGCGCGGGCATCTGGCTCATGCACTTCCTGGCGATGCTCGGTTTCGACATCCCCGCCAGCCCGGTCCGCTACGACCCGCTGACGACGGTGGCGAGCCTGTTGTTCGCCGTCGCCGCGGTCGGGCTGGGCCTGTTCTTCGTCGGCACCGGCCGCAAACGCGTCGGCAAGCTGCTCGTGGGCGGGGTCTTCACCGGCTCCGGCGTGGTCGCGATGCACTACACCGGCATGTACGCCATGCGCGTGTCCGGCCATGTCAGCTACGACGAGGGACTCGTCCTCGCCTCGGTGGTGATCGCGATCGTCGCCGCGACCGTCGCCCTGTGGTTCACCGTCTCGGTCCAAGGTGGATGGAGGTCGCTGATCACGGCGGCGGCCATCATGGGCGTCGCCGTGTGCGGGATGCACTACACCGCGATGGCGGCGTTGCGCGTACACCTGGACTCGACGGCCGGCCCGGCGACCGGGATGACCCCGACGCTGCTGATCCTGCCGATCTTCATCGTCGCGGCGGCGACGCTGCTGGGCTCGTTCGTGAGCGCGTTGCAGGCCATGACGCAGGAGGAGTTCGGGACGGGGCCCACCCCTGCTCCGCTGATGGTCCGCGTGCCCCGGCCGCGCACCTCCTCCGGAGTCCACACTGCACCCGGCCGGGATTGACGGAATCTGCTAGAAACGGCGCATGCTCCGAGATTTCCGGCCGACCTTGGCGATGATGCCCCTCCACGCGATCACCGAGGTCTACGGGGAGGAGGGCCTGCGGGAGCGGTTCGCCCACGAGATCTCCCGCTTCGGCGAAGCCGACCGCGTACGCCTGGAGCAGGCGCTCGACCTCGCCGCCGAACTGCACTCCGAGCAGCGGCGCGTACGCGAGCCGTATCTGAATCACCTGTTGCGCGTGACAATCCGGATCCTCCACTACTACCGGGTCGACGACGTGGACGTCCTCGTCGCCGCTCTGCTGCACGACGCGGCCGAGGATCAGGCGTACAAGCTGGTGGGAAGCGCCGACACGACGGCCGCGCTGGACCGGCTGGGCGAGTTGTTCGGGCCCCGGGTGCGGCGGCTGATCGCGGCGGTGACCAATCCGGAGTACACACCGGATCGGCACGAACACGAGCAGTACCGCGAGCATCTGGTCGAGTCGCTGGACCGCGAGCCGTGGGCGCGGGTGATCAAGATCTCCGACTTCACCGACAACGGCGTGGGCGTCATCCACACCACCGGGCCGAAGGTCAGCAGCTCGGCCCGCAAGTATCGGCCGCTCGTCCCGCTGTTCCGCGAACTGATCCCGCGGGCCGACACGCCGTTGAGCGAGGCCGCCAAGGCGCACATTCTCGACCAGTTGGACCTCGCCGAAGAGCGTTTCGCGGCGATTCTCGACGGCAGAGTTTGACCCTCATCAGCGCGACACGCCCGACACATCTTGGGGTTCTTTCTCGCGGGCACCACAACATGTAGGGTGATTTCACCGGCTCGCCGCTACTGGCGGGCATGGGTCCGCTGACCGCGCCCACGGCAATGCCACGCATTCCGTGCGCTGCGCCGTGCCCGCGAACCGTGCCCCCGTACGCGCCGCCGGCTGTGGAGGCTTGCGTTGAAGGAGGGGGACTGCCCATGTCTACCGCGACATTGGGAATCGCACCGCACGACCTCGGTGACACCGCCCGGCCCGCGCCGGGCGACGAGGTACGGCATGCGCTGTTCGGCGAGGTCGAGGCGGCCGCGGCCGGGCTCGCCGAGGTGGAGCCGCAGCGGGTCAGCGAACCGGTGGTGGCCGGGGTGTGGCCCGGCGCGACCGAGGCCGACCTGCGGCTGCGGGCCATCGAGACGGCGGCGGCGCTGGTAGCGCAGGAGCCGGCGTACTCGCGTCTCGCGGCACGACTGCTCGCCGCGCACATCCGCGAAGAGGTCGCCGGCCAGGGCGTACGCCGATTCAGCGAATCGGTCGCGACCGGGCGCCGGCTGGGACTCATCGCCGACGACGTGGCCGAGTTCGTCGCGGCGCACGCCGACGAGCTGGACGCGCTGGTGGACGACACCGCCGACGACCGCTTCGAGTACTTCGGCCTGCGGACGGTCTACGACCGCTACGTGTACCGGCACCCCACCACCCGGCAGGTCATCGAGACCGCCCAGCACTTCCTGCTCCGGGTCGCCTGTGGACTCATGGGGCCGGTGGGCGCGGCGGGCACGGTCGGCCGGACGGTGCCCGGCGGCGTGGCGGGCGTCGCCGAGCTGTACCGGCTCATGAGCCGGCTGGCGTACCTGCCCAGCTCCCCCACCCTGTTCAACGCCGGCGCGCGGCGGCCCCAGCTGTCCAGCTGCTTCCTCCTCGACTCCCCCTCCGACGAGCTGGACTCCATCTACGAGCGCTACACGCAGGCCGCCCGCCTCTCCAAGTACGCCGGCGGCATCGGCATCGCCTGGAGCCGCATCCGGTCCCGGGGTTCGCTGATCCGGGGCACGAACGGGCTGTCCAACGGCATCGTGCCGTGGCTGCGTACCTTCGACTCCAGTGTGGCCGCGGTGAACCAGGGCGGCCGCCGCAAGGGCGCCGCCTGCGTCTACCTGGAGCCGTGGCACGCCGATGTCGAAGACTTCCTCCAGTTGCGCGACTCGACCGGCGACGAGAACCGGCGTACGCACAACCTCCACCTCGCCAACTGGATCCCGGACGAGTTCATGCGCCGGGTCGAGGCCGACCAGCCGTGGTCGCTGTTCGACCCGAAGGTGGTGCCGCACCTGGTCGACCTGTGGGGCGGCGACTTCGACGTCGCCTACCGGAGGGCGGAGGCCGACGGACTGGCCGCCAAGCAGGTCAACGCCCGCGAGCTGTACGGCCGGATGATGCGGACGCTGGCCCAGACCGGCAACGGCTGGATGACCTTCAAGGACCAGGCCAACCGGACCAGCAACCAGACGGCCGACCCCGCGAACGTCATCCACCTGTCGAACCTGTGCACCGAGATCCTCGAGGTGACCTCCGACGGCGAGACGGCGGTGTGCAACCTCGGCTCGCTCAACCTCGCCGCGCACGTGACCGGCGGCGAGTTCGACTTCGCGGCGCTCCGGGAGTCGGTCCGGGTCGCGGTGACCGTGCTGGACCGCACGATCGACCTCTCGTACTACCCGACCGCCGAGGCGGCCAAGGCCAACCTGCGCTGGCGGCCCACCGGCCTCGGCGTCATGGGGCTGGCCGACGTCTTCTTCCAGCTGCGGCTGGACTTCGACGCGCCGGAGGCGCTCGCGCTGTCGACGCGGATCGCGGAGGAGATCGCGCTGTCGGCGTACGAGACGAGCGCGGAACTGGCCGCGACGCTCGGCCGGCACGAGACCTACGACCAGACCCGGGCGGCGCAGGGCGTACTGCACGTCGACCACTTCCCGGCCGCCTCGATCGCCCAGCCGGCGCGGTGGGCCGCACTGCGTACGCGGGTGGCCGAGGTGGGGCTGCGCAACTCGCTGCTGATCGCGATCGCGCCGACCGCGACGATCGCCTCGATCGCGGGCGCGGCCGAGTGCATCGAGCCGGTGGTCTCCAACCTCTTCAAGCGCGAGACCCTCTCAGGCGAGTTCCTTCAGGTCAACCGGCACCTGATCCAGGAACTCAAGGAACACGGACTCTGGACGGACGCGCTGCGCGAGAAGATCGTCGCGGCCGAGGGGTCGATCGCGGGGATCGCCGAGATCCCGGCCGAGATCCGGTCCCGCTTCCGCACCGCGTGGGAGCTGCCGCAACGGGCGCTGATCGACCTGGCCGCCGCGCGTACGCCGTTCATCGACCAGTCGCAGTCGCTGAACCTGTTCATGGCGGCGCCCAACATCGGCAAGCTCTCCTCGATGTACGCGTACGCCTGGCGCAAGGGTCTGAAGACGACCTACTACCTGCGCTCCCGTCCGGCGACCGCCATCGCGAAGACCACCCTGGCGGCTCAGCCGGGTGCGGTCCGGCCGGTGTCGGCGCAGCCCGCGCCGCAGCCCCGGCCGGCGATGTCCCTGATCAATCTGAACTTGGAGAACCCGGAAGTCTGCGAGGCCTGCCAGTGACGACCACCGCCCAGAAGATGCTGCTCGACCCGGGTCTGGACCTGACGCTCCGGCCGATGCGGTATCCGGACTTCTACGAGCGTTACCGGGCCGCCATCCGCAACACGTGGACGGTGGAGGAGGTCGACCTCGGCTCGGACCTGCCCGACCTGGAGACCTTCACGCCGGAGGAACGGCACCTGATCAACCGCCTCGTGGCCTTCTTCGCCACCGGCGACACGATCGTGGCGAACAACCTGGTGCTCAACCTCTACCAGCACATCAACGCCCCCGAGGCGCGGCTCTACCTGTCCCGTCAGCTCTTCGAGGAGGCCGTGCACGTCCAGTTCTACTTGACGCTGCTCGACACCTACCTGCCCGACGAGGCCGAGCGGGTCAAGGCGTTCGCGGCGGTGGAGAACATCCCGTCGATCGCCCGCAAGGCGCAGTTCTGCTTCACGTGGATCGACTCGGTCTTCGACGTGCAGCGCTTGGAGACGGTCGCCGACCGGCGGAAGTTCCTGCTCAACCTCATCTGCTTCGCCGCCTGCATCGAGGGCCTGTTCTTCTACGGCGCCTTCGCATACGTCTACTGGCTGCGGTCGCGCGGGCTGCTGGACGGGCTCGCCGCCGGCACGAACTGGGTCTTCCGCGACGAGTCGATGCACATGGACTTCGCGTTCGCGGTCGTCGACACGGTACGCGCGGAGGAGCCGGACCTCTTCGACGAGGAGATGGGCAAGGCGGTCACCCGGATGCTGGAGGAGGCGGTCGACGCCGAACTCCAGTTCGCCGAGGACCTCTGCGGCGCCGGGCTGCCCGGCATGACCACCGGCGACATGCGGGAATACCTGCAGTACGTGGCGGATCAGCGACTGGCCCGCCTCGGGCTGCCGGCCCGGTTCGGCTCCCGCAACCCGTTCCCGTTCATGGCCCTGCAGGACGTCCAGGAACTCGCCAACTTCTTCGAGCGGCGGGTCACGGCGTACCAGGTCGCGGTGGAGGGGACCGTCTCACTCGACGAGGACTTCTAGTCCGGACATCGAATGGGCGCGGGCCGGGGGTCCTCATCCCGGCCCGCGCCCTGCTCATTCAGCAGTGCTCGAACGCACTGGTGTAGCTGTAGCCACCGGTGCTGCCGCCCCAGCGCACGCAGGTGGGCGCGGTTCTGACCACCGGTCCGGCGTAGTAGCTGTAGTTCCCGGAGTCGGTCGTCCGCGTCGAGCCCTGCGGCTCGAGGAAGGCCGTCGTCGCGGTGGCGCTGCCGACGTTGGCGAACTTCAGCGTGACCGCGCAGTTCTGGCTGGTGGATCCGTTCCACAGCAGGTTCACGGTGCCGGCGGTGCCGAGCTTCACCGAGTCGATGTTGTTGAAGCCGGAGCCGCAGACCTCGCGCGGGTCGTACGGAGTGGCGCAGTTGTTCGAGGTGACCGAGCCGTGCGTGTACGGGAAGGTCACGCCGTTGAACACCGACTTGATGATGTGCGACTGCGACCGGTCCGGGTACCGGACCTCGTAGTGCAGGTGCGGATACACGTCGTTGGTGGACTTCGTGGTGTCGCCGACGCCGCCGATGACCTGACCGCGCAGCACGGCCTGGCCCGCCACGACGGCCATCCGCTCCAGATGCGCGTAGTACGAGTAGTACCCGCCGCCGTGGTTGATGACGATGAGGTTGCCGTAGCCGTTCACGTCGCCCTGGTTCGCCGCGACCTCAACGGTTCCGGCCGCTGACGCCAGCACGGTGTCGTTCTCGTCCGCGGTCGCGGTGGAGCCGCGGTTGAAGTCGATCTCCCACGAGACGTGCGCCGAGCTGTCGTTCGAGTCGCCGGTCCAGGTCTGGCCACAGGGGAAGGGCAGTTGGAAGGCGGGTGCGGCCGCGGCCGGCGACTGGATCGCCAGCACTCCGGCGGCCGCGATCGCCAAGGCGATCGCGCCACGCGCGAGTTTCGAGGTTCTCACTGTGCTCAGCGTCCTTTCGGGGGTTGGGGGTGAACCGGCCCACCGGTTGCTGCGCGGGGGTGGCGTCAGCGTCACCCGATGGGCTACAGGAGTTCTCCAGTTCGGCTACAACCATCACTGGAAGGTTGATCTATGTCGGCGTACAGTCAGCCGGGTCAGTTCGACGAACGGCGGTGGCCATGGGTCTCGAGTTCCGTCTTCTGGGCCCGTTCGAGGTGCGCGACGACGACCGTCCGGTGCCGATCCACGGCGTGAAACCGCGGCAGTTGTTGGCGAGTCTTTTGCTGCATCCGGACCGGCCGGTCTCGGTGGATCGCCTGATCGAGGTGCTCTGGCCGATCGACCCACCCCGATCCGCTGCGGCCAACATCCAGACCTACATCAGCGGACTGCGTACCTGTCTCGGCGACGATCACGTCGTGCGCTACCCGCCCGGGTACGCCGTCGTCATCGGCCCGGCCGACCTGGACGTGGCGAGTTTCCTCCGGGAGACCGACGAGGCGATCCGGCTGCGCCGCCTCGGTTACCTGGCCGACGCGCAGCGTACGCTCGAAGGCGCGCTCGCCCGATGGCGTGGCTCGCCGCTGGCCGACCTGCCGCCGAGTCCACTGTGGCAAGTCGAGCTGGACCAGCTGACCGAGCGCCGGCTCGCCGCCCTCTCCGAGCTGCTGGATCTGCGTATCCGCCTGGGCGACCCGGATCGCGCCGTCGCCGAACTCCGCGGGCTCACCGCCGAGCATCCCCTCCGGGAAGGCTTGTGGGTCCTGCTCATCCGGGCGTTGGTGGCCGCCGGGCGGCGCGCCGACGCCCTCACCGTGTACGCCGAAGTCCGTCACACCCTGGCGGAGGAGCTGGGCGTCGGCCCAGGTCCGGAGTTGCAGCGCCTGCACAACGATCTGCTCGCCGCCGACGCCGCCCCGATCGCGTCCCATCCGGTCGGCCAGCAGTTGCCCGCCGACGCCGCGATCGTGCTGCGCGGGCTGGCCGCGTTCGGCGACGCGACGGTTCCCGCCTGGTTCGCCGGAGCGCTGCTGGAGGACGGCGAGGAGCAGATCGAGCGACTCGTCACAGCTCGGCTCGCGGTGGACGCCGGCCCCGACGCGCTCGGGCAACGGCGATATCGCGTACCGGTGCTCGTGCGGATGCTCGCCGACGCGCAGTCCGGCGACTGGCCGCAACCCGACGAGGCCGGGCTGGTCCGCGTCCTGGGCGGGTTGCTCAGCCTGGCCGAGCAGGCCGGGCAGGCGCTGCCGCACAGCCCGTTCGGGCCGGGCCAGACCATCGCGCCCCGCTGGAAACCGCCCGCGACCGGGGTCGACGATCCCGTCGCCTGGTTCGTCACCGAGCAGGACACCCTGCTCACCGGCATCGAGGTCGCCGGGCGGCTCAACCGCTCCGACTTCGCCTGGGAACTGGCCCTGGCCACGGTCCCCTGGTGCGACCTCGCCGGGCATCCGGAGGTCTGGGAGACCGGACACCAGACCGCGCTGGCGATCTGCCGCCGGCTCGACGACCAACTCGGCGTCGCGGTCACCCTGCGCGGCCTCGGCCAGCTGCACCTCTACCGCGACGAGTACGCCCAGGCCGACGCCGCGTTCGGCCGGGCGAGGCTGCTGTTCGCCCAGCTCGGGCAGCCTGCCGGGGTGGCCGCCGCACTGTCCGGGCTCGGGGCGGTGCATCGCGTACGCGGTGAGCTGGACCTCGCGGTGGACTACTACAGCCGCGCGCTGGAATCGTTTGTGGAGTGTGCCGAACCGTCCGGTGAGGCGTACGCCCGCGGCGCGATCGGCCAGGTCTGGCTGGCCCGGGGCAACCTCGACCGGGCGCAGGAATGGCTGCAGAGCGCCCTGGACCTCGCCGAGGCGATCGGCGACCGGCATCGCACCGCCCATCTGCGGCAGGCGCTCGGCTCGGTCGCCCGCCGGGAGGGCCGCGAACAAGACGCCCGAGGGCTGCTCGACCAGGCCCTCGCCGGGTTCACGACGATCGGCGACATCCACGGCGAGGCGTACGCCCTCGTGGAGCTCGGCCGGCTGGAGCAGACCCCGGCCGAGGCGGCCGACCGGCTGACCCGGGCGCTGCACATCTACCAGCGGCTGGGCGATCGGCGGGCGGAGGCGGACACGGCCGAACGGCTCGGCCAGTTGCACGGCGCCGCCGGTCAGCGGGAACTCGCGGCGGCGTACCTGGACGAGGCTCGGCGGCTCCGCGCCCAGCTCTGACACCCGCA
>JABFYB010000254.1 GCA_013361475.1 Hamadaea sp. | reverse complement strand
AGCAGCGCGATGATCGGCACGAGGTTCATGAACAGGACCGCTGTGGTGGCGCCCAGCGAGCGTACGGCCACTGTCCACACCAGAGCCGCCAGGACGGAGCCGATGACGGCGACGTAGACCAGGTGCGGGGTGACCGCCCACACCGCGGAGATCGTCGGCAGGTGGGCCAGGCCGGTGAGGTCGGCGACGACGGTCACCGCGATCGTCACGACCGCGCCGCCGATCATGGTGAGGGTGGTGTAGCGCAGCGGGCTCCAGCCGGGGAACTTCCCCGCGCCGTAGGTGAAGATCGACCAGCCGAGCGCCGCGCCCAGCGCCATCAGGTCACCGAGGCCGAACGCGCCGAATCCGCCGAGCTGTCCCTTCGTGATGACGAGGGCCAGCCCGGCGAGGGCGGCCACGGCCAGGGCGAGGATCGCCGGATGGGGCCGTACGCCGTCCAGAACCCAGCGCAGCAGCTGGGTGAGGATCGGCGAGGTGGCCGCGACCAGGGCGACGTTCTGCGGCGACGTGTAGCCGAGCGCGACGATGAGCAGGATGCTGAACGCGGCGAACCCGGCCGCGCCGTAGCCGGTGGCGGCGAGCAGGCGGCCTTCGTAGCGCAGCGCGCCGCGGCCTTCCCGCCACACCAGCACCAGGGCGACGACCAGCGCCCCGAGCGCGAACCGCAGACTGCTGAAGTGGTACGCGTCCAGTCGCCGCAGCGCGGCGGCGAGCACGCTGAACTGGACGCCCCAGATGAGTACGGAGGTGAGGGCGGCGGCGCGGCCCATGGCGGTCCCCTTCCAAGCCAGGTATTGTTCGACAAGATCCGAACAAGCTGAGCCTAGGAGCTTGTTCGAGAAAAGTCGAACCAATGACGTGGTGAGGACGATCACGTGACTTCCGCCGTGAACCCCGACGAGCCGGCCCTGACCGAAGTACCGGTCACCGCCGTGCTGTTCGCCCTGTCCGACCCGATCCGCCTGCAGATCGTGGCGACGCTGTCCGGTGGCCACGAATACGCCTGCGGCCACCTGTTCCCCGACATGCCGAAAGCCACCCGCTCACACCACCTCAAGGTGCTCCGCGAGGCGGGCCTGACCACCACCCGCCGCGAAGGCACCAGCAAATACGTCCGGCTGCGCGCCGGCGAGGTCGCCGAACGCTTCCCCGGCCTGCTCGACGCGGTCCTGCCGGCCACCGACCAGCCGAGCCCCGCCACGACGCCGGCAGCCACGCCGGCCGCGGCCCAGCCCGCCCGCTGATCAAGGCGCCCGGGAATCGATCAGGACGCCCCGGACCCGACACACCGGCCGATCACGACCATTAGTTCATGATCGGCGGGACGGCATCCGGCGGGCCAGCATCCGGCGGGGAAGGCAGCGGGGAAGGCGGGACGGTCTTTTCGAGCCGCACGTGACCGCCGCGCCGCTGATAGCCGAACCGTGCGTTGATCGCCAGCATCGGCGCGTTCGCCGCGTCGTTGCCCGCCCGCATCGTCGCCACCCCCACCTGCCGCGCGTACCGGATCGTGGCCCGTTTCAGCGCCGACGCCACACCCCGGCCACGCCATTCCGGCAGCACCCCGGTGAACGTGTGGTTCATCGAGTCGCTTTCCGGCTGGAACGACACGATCGCCAAACCCACCGCCACACCGCCCGCGAACGCGAGGAACGCGCCGTCCGCGCGGAACCACCGCCGCCCCAGCACCGCCTCCGCGAACTCCGCGTACGGCCGCCGGGCCGCGGTCCGCGACCCCGGCATGTCCGGCACCGTCCGCTCGTGCACGTCCCACAACGTCCGCCGGGCCTGCTCACCGTCGCCCAGCGCGGCCAGCGTCGTCACCTCGACGCCCGGCGGGTCCGGCTCCGCCAGCAACCCCGGGTCCACGTCGGCCACCGTCAAATAGGAGTGGTACGCCCGGCGCACTACCCGATACCCGTGACGTGCGGCGAAAGCCGTACCGGTGTCCTCGTCGAACCCGGGCACAACCGCTCCGAGCCGCGTCGCACCGTGCTCGACGGCGAACCGCTCCACCCGGGTCAGCAGCGCCGAGCCGAGCCCCCGACGCCGATGCCCGGCCGTCACGACGACGTCGACCTGGAACAACCCGGCCGGGTTCGCCGGATCCCGGATCGCGTTGCCGTACGCGACCACGCCGCCGGACTCGGCGACCAGCTGCACCGCGATCCGCCCGGCCGGGGCGGTCCGCTCATGCTCCAGGATGTCCTGCACGGGCACCGGCCGATGCCACACCTCGCCGGCGAGCACGGCGACGCCCTCGGCATCCCTCTCGAGGGCGTACGCCCGGATGATGGTCACACTCCGCAGCGTTGTCCCGATCCCGCCGCCGGGCAAGTGGAATCATCGGGAGCATGCAGACAGTCACGTTGAACAACGGCGTCGTCATGCCGCAGCTCGGTTTCGGCGTCTGGCAGGTACCCGACCAACAGGCCCACGATGCGGTCGCCACCGCACTGCGGGCCGGCTACCGCAGCATCGACACCGCCAAGCTGTACTTCAACGAGGAAGGCGTCGGCCGGGCGATCGCCGAGTCCGGGATCGCCCGCGACGAACTGTTCATCACCACCAAACTGTGGAACGACGACCACGACCACGACAAGGTGCTGCGCGCCTTCGACGCCAGCCTGAACAAGCTCGGCCTGGACTATCTGGACCTCTACCTGATCCACTGGCCGGTCCCGCGGCAGGACAAGTACACCGAGGCGTGGCGGACCCTCATCGAACTGCAGCAAGCCGGCCGCGTACGCGCGATCGGCGTCTCCAACTTCACCCAGGCCAACCTGACCCGCGTCATCGACGACAGCGGCGTCGTCCCCGCCGTCAACCAGATCGAGCTGCACCCGCGGTTCAACCAGGCGGCGCTGCGGGCGTACCACGCCGAGCACGGCATCGCGACCGAGGCGTGGAGCCCCCTCGGGCAGGGCAAGGGACTGCTCGACGACCCCGTCCTGGCCAAGATCGCCGACACGCACGGCCGCACGCCGGCCCAAGTCGTGCTGCGCTGGCACCTGCAACTCGGCAACATCGTCATCCCGAAGTCGGTCACCCCGTCCCGGATCGCCGAAAACCTCGACGTGTTCGGCTTCGAACTGTCCGCCCCGGACATGGCCGCGATCGACGGGCTCGACGCCGACGGCCGCATCGGACCGGACCCCGACAAGATGAACTGGATGGGCTGAGCTTGATCCCAGGGGGCAGACTAGACCCATGACAGCCCGCATCGCGCTGGTGGCCCTGGTCGACTTCCAGGGCCGGATCCTCGTGCACCTGCACGACGACCAGGCCGCCGACCGGCCCAACCGGTGGAGCCTGCCACACGCGCGCGTCGAGGCCGGGGAGGACCCGGCCACGGCGGGCGCCCGCGTCGCGGCCCAGGTCGCCCACGTCCCCGTCGACGGCGACCTGGAACTGTTCTGGTCCGGATACGCCCCCGGCCACCCCGTGCTGACCGTCGCGTTCTGCGGGCGTACCCACGCCACCCCCGAAGACGTGGCCCAGGTCGTCGAGATCACCCCCGCCGGGGAACTACCCGAACCTACCCGGGTGCACAAGGTGTTCCTGCCCGGCGAGGAGATCCTGTCCGGGCGGGCCTTCACCCTGGCCTCCGGCTACGTGCTGGCCCGCTTCGTCGACTCGCCCCAATACCAGCGCCTCGCCCCCGGCGCCGCCCTGCCGCCCTACCTGCCGGGCCTGGCCTGACCACCGCGCCACCGCCTCCCGCCCGCACTAGGGTGAGGGAATGCATGCGATTGTCGTCGACGCCCCCGGCGGGCCCGAGGCCCTCACCTACACCGAACGCCCCGACCCGCGGCCCGGCCCCGGGCAGGCGCTCGTGCGAGTCGCCACCGCCGGAGTGAACTTCATCGACGTCTACCACCGCGAAGGCCGCTACCCGCTGCCGCTGCCGCTCGTCCCCGGATCCGAAGGCGCCGGCATCGTCGCCGAAGTCGGCGACGGCGTGACCCACGTGGCCCCCGGCGACCGGGTCGCCTGGTGCTCGGTGCCCGGCAGCTACGCCGAACTGGCCGTCGTACCGGAGAAGATGCTGGTGCACGTGCCGTCCGGGGTGGACCTCGACCTCGCCGCCGCCGCGATGCTGCAAGGCCTGACCGCGCACTACCTGACCCACTCCACCTACGCCGTCCGCCCCGGCGACCAAGTCCTCGTGCACGCCGCCGCCGGCGGCATGGGACTGCTCCTCACCCAGCTGATCAAACTCCACGGCGGCCGCGTCATCGGCACCGTCTCCACCGAGGAGAAGGAGAAACTCGCCCGCCAAGCCGGCGCCGACGACGTGATCCGCTACGACCAGACACCCTTCCCGGAGCAGGTCAAAGAACTGACCGGCGGCCGCGGCGTCGACATCGTCTACGACGGCGTCGGAGCGTCCACCTTCGAAGGCGACCTGCAATGCGTACGCCCCCGCGCGCTGATCGCCCTGTTCGGCGCGGCCAGCGGCCCGGTACCACCGTTCGACCTGCAACGCCTGTCCGGCCTCGGCTCCCTGTTCGTCACCCGGCCCACCCTCGCCCACTACGTCGCCGACCGCGACGAACTCCTCGGCCGCGCCCACGACCTGTTCAGCTGGATCGCCGGCGGGCAACTACGCATCCAGGTCTCCCAGCGATACCCGCTCAACGAAGCCCGGCGCGCCCACGAAGACCTCGAAGGACGGCGTACCACCGGCAAACTCCTGCTGACCGTGCGATCGGAATGAGCGGCTACTCCGGCACTCCCCTGCCCCGCAAACTCGGCATCACCCCGACGACCCGGCTGGCGGTCCTCCATCGGCCCGCCGGCCTCCCCCTCGACCTCGGCACCACCGCCCGCACCACCCTGCACGGCCCGCTCGACGTCATCCTCACCTTCGTCACCACCCGCGCCGCACTGCTCCACGACCTCCCCCGAGTACGCACAGCGATGGCCCCCGACGCCGCCTACTGGGTCTGCTGGCCCAAACAAGCCGCCGTCAAGAAAGGCCTCGCCGAACCCACCGACCTCACCGAAGACGCCATCCGCGACATCGCCCTGCCCACCGGCCTCGTCGACGTCAAAGTCGCCGCCGTCGACGACGTCTGGTCCGCCCTCAAACTCGTCATCCGCCGCGAATTGCGCTGACCCGCTATCGTCTGCCCATGCCACCGGCCGCGGACCCGACAACCTGGGCCGCGCTGCCCGCGGCCACCCGGACCGAAGTCCTCCGGCTCGCCGCACACGGCAAAGCCCACCCCGACCCCGCCGTCGCCGCGGCCACCGTCGCCGCCACCCGTAGCGCCCGACTTCTAGGCCGGCGCCACCTGCGGGTCACCGTGTGGCTGACCGCCGTCGGATGGGGCGCCGCAGCAGCTGCCCTGTTCCTGCTCGGCGGATCCATCCACGACGCCGGAGCCGCCGACGCGCCCATCATCATCAGCGCCGTCCTCGGCGTCACGGCGTTCTTCGCCGGCGCCGGCCTCAGCGGGCTCCTGCTACGCCGCCACCACAACCCACCGGAGACCGCCGAGACACCGAACCTCCGCGCGCTGATCCAGCAGACCCCCACACCGGCGTGGCCCGAACCGCACACGATCCGCCGCCACTTCGGCACCCTGCCAGTCGTCCTCGCCGCGACACCCATCGCCGCACCGCTCGGCTACCTCCTCGCCCGCCACACCGGCCGGCCCCTGGAACCCACCCGCGCTGTGCCGGCCCTCCTCCTCAGCGCGCTCGCCTACGCCGCCTTCCACCTGATCGACTCGGCCATCCGCCGACGCCGCGCCGGCCGCCGCCGCGCTCCGATGCCCATCCGCCTCACCGACGACGGCATCCGCTTCGGCCGCTTCCGGCGACCCGTGCCGTGGCACGACGTACTCGGTATCCACCTCACCGGCCAGGCCATCGAATGGACCCTGCGCAACCAGCCCAAACACGTCCTGGCCTACGACGACACCCGCACACCGCCCGAGGAGATCGTGCTGACAGCGCGCGCATACCACGCGCGGCTCGGCACTCAGCCGGCCAACGCGAGCAGCCGCAGCGCCTGAGCCTCCAGCGTCCCGGGCGGATTCCGGCGCGCCGCCGGCCCACCCGGCAACAACAGATGCAACCAGAAGGCCGCCCACCACACCCGCGCCAACCGCAACCGCGCGGCATCCACCCCCAGATCCACGAACCGTGCGCAGAACAGGTCCGCGTCCACCTCACGCGCCGACAGATGCTCCACCAAAGTCGCCAGCTCGTACGCCACATCCGACGCGCCCGCGTCCTCGAAGTCGACCACCCGGACGCGTACGCCGTCCCACAGGTAGTTCGCCAGATTCGGATCCCCATGCCCGACCACCGACGGCGACACCACCGGCAGCGGCGGTACGCCGAGCGCCACGTCGAACGCGTCCCCGGCGATCCCCTCCGGACGCGCCGACTCCGCCAACCGGCGGCGCACCTCATCGCAGCAGTACGCCGGATCGAACCGCCGCAGCGGCAACGACCCGACCGGAACCGACCACAACCGGCGCAACGCCGCCTCCAGCGCGTCCAGGCGTACGCCGTCGAGCCGCCCCGACAACGGTTCGCCGGGCAGCACGCTCATCGACAGCCACGGCGGTACGGCGTCCAGCCCGGACTCGACCGGACACGGCACCAGATCCGGCGCCGCGACGGCCAACGCCGACAGCACCGTCCACTCCCGCAGGTGCTCGCCGCGATCCCACGAGGCGTACCGCTTGACCAGCACGTCGCCGGTGACGGCGAACCGATGCGTC
>JABFYB010000048.1 GCA_013361475.1 Hamadaea sp. | reverse complement strand
TCCAGGTCCCGAAGGTTGCTCTTGTAGTGCGTCATCGCTTCCCCAAGCCCTTTGGTGTGTGCCGGTTACCGATCAGTAACCTCGACTGTAGCGCGCAAACATTACTCGGCGGTAACCGGGCGGGGAGAAATCACCGCGCACGATGAAAGAAGTGCCACTTTCGTCCGTTAAGCCGGAAAAGTGAGTAGGTCCGGTCCGACCAGGGCAACCCGACACGCCGCTCGCCCCGTCACCTTCTTCGGAGGCTTTCGTTCCTGAGAGTGACTCGACAGGGGAGGAACGGACCATGAAGGTGATCATCGCCCGGCTGTTCGACAGCCGCACCCCCGCCCGCTACATCGGGCGGCACCGCGCGCCGAGCGCCCTTCCGGCGGCGTTCGCGATGGGCCAGGCCCGTCGCGCCCGCACGGCCCGTCTCGTCTCTTAAGCGGTACGCGTAGAGCGCGGACCGCCCGACTGGATCGGCCCGGCGTCCGGCCGATCGGGGGGCAGACCAGGTGAGGGCGTCCGCGGCGGAGATCCGCCGTCCTCCGAGGCCGGCCGAGCCGACGACGGCGCGGTGCCGACCTCCCAACTGGGCATCGGCCCACCGGGCTGCGGACCGGTGTATTCGAGCAGGACGAGCGCGATGTCGTCGTCCAACCGGCCGTGGACCCATTCGACCAGCGCGGTCTCGACGGAGGCCAGCCCGTCGCCGACAGTCCCATGGCCGAGCAGTCGCCAGGCGCGCTCCGCGATCGGGAAGAACCGGCCGTCCCGCCGGGCCTCGGCGAGGCCGTCGGTGAAGATCAGCAGCCGGTCACCGGGCTCCAGACGTTCCACCCGGGCCTTGACCGAGGGCAGGAAGCCCAGCGGCGGGGCCGGCGCCGGTGGTTCGAGCGGGATGACATTGCCCCGCCGGAGCAGCAGCGGCGCGGGGTGACCACAGTTCACCACGGTCAGCGTTCCACCGCGTTCCTCGACGAGGACCGCCGTGACGAAATCCTCCTCGCCGACGCTGCGGGCGACCGCCCGGTCCAGGTCGGCCACGATGGCCCGTAGATCAGCCCGGTCGTACGCGACGTGGCGGTAGGAGCCGAGCACGATGCTCGCCAGGCGTACGGCTTCCAAGCCCTTGCCCCGGACGTCACCGACGATGATGCGTACGCCGTAGGCCGTCTCGACCGCCTCGAACAGGTCCCCGCCGATGTCGGCCGCTGCCGTCGCGGAGATGTATCGGCCCGCGATCGACAGTCCGCCGACGGTCGGGCCGAGCGGCCGCAGCACGGCCTGCTGGGCGATCATCGCGAGGTGGGACAGTTCGGCGATCCGCTCGGCCTGCTTCTGGCGTACCGCGGCGGCGGCTGACGCCAGGCCGGTCGCGAGGGCGATCCCGATGACGTTGAGCAGCGTGGTCTGGCCGCGTGCACCGCCCATCACGGCGAACACGGTCCCGAGGGCGGTGGCCAGGCCGCCTGCGACCAGCACGGATCGCCACGGGGCGAAGGCGGCCGCCAGGAACGGAGCCGTCGCCATCAGGCCGATGTAGTGCGGCTCGGGTCCGTCTGCCCACTCCAGGATGGCCAAGCATAGGAGCAGGATGGCGGCCGCGCCGACGCCGGCGCGGGTGCCTGGGGAAAGTGGCCGGCGAGACGACCACAGCAGTCGTTCGAGTACGGCAATTAGCATGCCGGATCGCGGCGGCTACGACGATGAGGTTGACCCGACAGACGACCGCATTCTGACCGGGCGGAGGAGGGGTACGCCGATAACCGGTTGCCCCGCGACCGGTCAGCCTCAAGGATGACCCGGTGCTGGTAGCCCATCTCCCGTTGTACGGCTTACGTGTGCGTACGCCCGATCTGGAGCTGCGCCTGCCGCAGCTGGACGAACTCGCCCGTCTGGGGGACGTCGCCGCGGCGGGGATCCACGACGCGGACGTCATGCCGTTCATGCATCCGTGGACTCAGCAGCCCGACGTCGGACGCCGGGTGATTCTGGGCGCGCTCGCCGAACTCGGCCAGTGGCGGCCCGACGACTGGAGTCTCGGGCTGGTCGCCTTCCGGGCCGGCGAGCCGATCGGCCGGCAGATACTGAGCGCCAAGGAGTACGCCGTGACGCGGGAAGTCCGCAGCTGGTCCTGGCTGGGACGGCAGTTCCACGGCCAAGGACTCGGTACGCAGATGCGCGCCGCCGTCCTCGCCCTGGCCTTCGACGGCCTCGGTGCGCTGAGCGCGTGCTCAGCCGCATTCCTGGACAACCACTCGTCGCTGCGCGTCTCGGAGAAGCTGGGCTATCAGCCCGACGGCGTCCAGGTCGACGCGGTACGCGGCGTGCCCGCCATTTCCCGTCGGCTGCGACTCACTCGCGAACGCTGGTCGCAGCATTCACGCGTACCCGTGGAGATCGAGGGTTTGCGCCCTTGCCTGGAGATGTTCGGCCTGAGCTAGCGCGTGGGCCAGGTCCGCCAGTTCTGCCACGAACGGCTCGGCGTCGGACCGCGCTGCCCCTGGTAGCGCGAGCCGTAGACGGACGAGCCGTAGGGATGCTCGGCCGGCGACGAGAGCCGGAAGAGGCAGAGCTGGCCGATCTTCATGCCGGGCCAGAGCTTGATCGGGAGGTTGGCCACGTTCGAGAGCTCGAGCGTGACGTGCCCCGAGAAGCCGGGATCGATGAAGCCGGCGGTCGAGTGAGTGAGCAGACCGAGGCGGCCGAGCGACGACTTGCCTTCCAGGCGGCCGGCTAACTGCTCGCCCAAAGTGACCACTTCGAGCGTCGAGGCCAGCACGAACTCGCCCGGGTGCAGGACGAACGGCTGATCGTCGTCCACCTCGACACACGCCGTCAGCTCGTCCTGCTGGACGGCCGGATCGATGTGCGTGTAGAGATGGTTGTTGAAGACCCGGAAGTGCCGGTCCAGTCGCACGTCGATGCTCGACGGCTGGATCAGGTCCGGTTCGAACGGGTCGAGCAGCAGATTGCCGGCCTTCAGCTCGGAGACGAGGTCGCGGTCGGAGAGCAGCACCCCTGGGACTCTACCTGCCCGGCTTTATGTACTACTTCCGCGCTACCTCGGCGATTCGGCTAGGTGTTCGTACGTCTGTTCTATAGAATCGTGGTATGGCTTCCTGGACGCAGTTCGCCGCGGCCTCTCCCCGGCTCGCCGCGCAGATCCGTGCGCTGTTCCACCAGTACGGCCCGGGACTGGGCTACCTCGCCACGGTCCGGTCCGACGGCGGCCCGCGGGTGCACCCCGTCTCCCCGCTCATCACCGAGGAGGGTGCCTACTGCTTCCTCATCGACTCGCCGAAACGCCGCGACCTCGAACGCGACGGCCGATACGCGCTGCACGCCTTCCCGGCCGAGGAGACCGACGTCGAGGCGTACCTGACCGGGACGGCCCGGCCGGTCGAGGACGCCGCGGTCATCGCCCGCATCGCCGCGCGAGCCGGCGCCGACGACTCGGTCGACTGGCGCCTCTTCGAACTGCACGTCGAGGTCGCGATGCTGCACTCCCCCATGGGCCCCACCAGCGACGGGCGAGCCCGGTCCGGCGTGGCCCAGGTGTGGCGCGAATCCCCGCCCGAACGGCGAAGCCCGCGCCGCCGAGGATGGCGACGCGGGCATGTTCCCGCAGTGCTCCGGGATGTGATCGCGGCCTGACGCCCCCCGGCTCAAGACCCCTGCTCCCCCGTTTTCTCGCCGCGTTGACCTCGCAGTCAGTCAACGCGGCGAGATCCTGTCAGCTCCGGTAGGCCGTCCACCCGTCGAGCATCCGCTGGGCCTGGCCCGCGGTGAACTCGTACATGCAGGCGTCGTCGGTGTAGTCCATGAAGTTGTGGATCGGGTCGCTGCCCGAGGCCGAGCAGGTGTCCCGGTCGACCGGGCACCCGAAGGCGGCCGACTGCTCCGCCGGCGTGTCCGAGACCTTGTCGTTGGTCTTGGAGCAGCCGCCCTGGAACGTGTGGTAGAGGTTCAGCCAGTGGCCGACCTCGTGCGTCGCCGTGTCACCCTCGTTGTAGGGAGACGCGGTGCCACCGGGCACCGACTCGGCGAGAATCACGACACCGTCCGAACTCGACAGCTTCCGCGTCGGGAAGGTCGCCCAGCCGAGCAGGTCGTCGCTGAGCAGACCGGTGTAGATGTTCAGCGTGCCGGCGCCACCCTCACGCAGCGCCGCCTTCATCTCCTTCTCGCCCTGCGAGCCGTAGACGATCGGGTACCACGCCGAGTTGACCACCCGGTTCACCTTGGTCAGCTGGAACTGGAAAGCCGTCGCCGAGCCGCCGTAGCCGCCCGCGTACGACTTGTTGAGCACGTCGAGCTGGGCGGCGATCAGGTTGTCGGGGATGTTCCCGTTGGCCCGCGTGCCGTCCGAGCTGACCACGTGGACGACCACCGGGATCGTGATCGTCGCGGCGGCCGTGACCGCGCCCGGCGTCTTACCCTTGCCCTTGAGCAGGGCGTTGGTCTCCTTCTCACGGGCATCGGTCTGCGCGGCGGTCAACTCGTTCGGGTCGACCTTGCCGACGCTGCCGGGCTTCGCCTTCGCAGTGGCCGCGCCGCTCGCAACCGGGTCGTAACAAGCCGCCGACGTCGCCGCGAACGCGCCCAACGCCACCGGTGAAGCATTGAGCACAAAGGCGGCCGCAGCGACCACCGCGAGTCCGGCCGCACGCTTCATGGGCTTACGCCCTGCGTCTGCCATGCCATCTCCTCCCCACGACACGCCGGTAGTCGTGTCGCGACAGTGCGCCCCGGGATCGGGGGTTCCTCGGACGCTACGGAGGATCGACGACGGTCGAGAATAGTACGCCTGGCCTTGTCTGTCGCCGTGCTGCGGTCATCATCGTGGCAGAGACATCAGCCGATCATCGGATGCCGGGGTTACGCACCCCCGGGGCAGACCTGATAGAGTTGCGCCGCCCGCGGGTGTAGTTCAATGGCAGAACATCAGCTTCCCAAGCTGACAGTGAGGGTTCGATTCCCTTCACCCGCTCCACACGAAAAGCCCTGGTCGAGACCTAGATCTCCACCAGGGCTTTCGACTCTCCGGGGTCCCTTCCTTCCCGTCCCCGTGGCCGGGCGATCCCGCAGCGGTGCCGCCTGATCATGACGAAACGCGATCCTCGCGGTAAGGTCACGCGCCCAACGTCCGGCGGCCATGGGTGCGGCCGTCGTTCGATAGGAGAGGGAATGAAACTGGCATTCGGGCTTGCCCTCCTGACGTTCGCGACTGGTCTGGCGGCCTGTACGCCGCGGGCTCCAGAGCCGGTCGGGCCGAAGGCCAGTGCGGCGAGCGTTGTCGACTGCCGGCCTGAGCAGGCGTCCGTCACCTGGGGTGCGAAGAGCACCGTCAAGGTTCTCACCGGCGCGAAGCAGCTGGAGATCAGTAGTTCCGGCGAGCGCAGCGTCGGCGTCGTGCGGCCAGAGGCGCGGCTGGTGGCTGAGGTGGCCAACGGCCCACGCGGGGAGGAATGGGTCCGTTGGCTGCTCGCACAGGCGAACAAGGATCTCGGTATTCCCGTCGATGACGCGAAGAGCCCACCACTGAGCAACGTGGATTCGTTTCTCGACAACGTGACATTGCCCGGTCGGTACATCGGCTTCGTGGGCGTCGGTGAGCTGACGCTCCCGTTCACGGTCACCTGCGCAGGTCAGTCCGCGATCACGGGCGACGTTCACGCGTGGGACAACTCGACGACGGGCATCCTCCAGTGTTCGCGAACCCCGGAACCCGGCAGCTTCTCCGAGCTGGCCAAGAAGAACTACTGCTGATAGCCGAAGCCGGCCTTGTCAGAGGTCGGCTTCGGCGCTCTCGGGGAGGCCGAGCGTCTCGCGTACGCGTTTGCCCCAGCGCTCGTGCGCGGCTTGGCGGCTGACGCCGGCGGCTCGGGCGATGAGTTCCCACGTGGCTCCCCAGCGGCGCAGACCCAGCACGGTGCCGAACGGGTCCAGCCCGAGCGCCAACTCGATCCGCAGTTGCAGCAGTCCCGTCGCGATGTCCCGGGTCGTCGCGGCGTCGCCTTGCTCTGCTTCCCATTCGGGCGTACCGGGGAGGGGGCGCGGGCCGAGGATGCGGTCGGCCTGGCGACTGGCCTCGTTCACGGCAGCCAGCCCGGCAGCGGTCACTGCCGGGCCGATGTCCGTCGTGCAGGCCTTCTCGATCATCATGCCGTCAAGGCTAGCTTGACACGCCAGGTACCGTCAAGGAAACCTTGACGGACGGCGGCCACCCGCAGCAGCCGCCAGGTGAGGGCGATCAGCATGCCGACCTCGGCCGCGGCCATGGCGCGCTCGGTCAGGCCGATGGCGTACCGGTGGAGGAGGTAGGTGGAGGCGAGCATGGCCAACCCCGCAGCTGCTCCCGCGGCGGTGAGCCGGCGAAAGCCCAGGCGCAGCCCGGCCGCCAGCAATGCGGCGAACGCGACGGTGGAGGCGTACCGGTGGACATAGCCGGTGGTGCTGAGCGCCTCGCCCACCGGATCGGTCGGGACGACGGTGGCGACGAGGAGAGCGCCACTCCAGACGCTGAGCAGCGCGGTGGCCAGCCGCTCGGCTCGATGGAGCGACGGCAGCAACGCCAAGGTGGCCAGCGCGGCGAGGCCCATGGCGGTCTCCACCGCCCCACCGCGATCAGCGGCCGCGTAGTCGCTGATGGTGTGGGCCCAAGGGGAAAGGCCGTTGCCGTCGAGGTGCCCGGCCACGGTCAGGAGCACCGACAAGAGGAATCCGAAGAGGACGAACGAAAGGCGGGTCATGCCGAGAATGCTCGTCGTACGCCGAGCG
>JABFYB010000522.1 GCA_013361475.1 Hamadaea sp. | reverse complement strand
TCATCGCACGCTATTTTCGCAGCTCAACACCGGCGACGGTCTTCTATCCCTTACGCAGTACCAGGAATCGCCCGTGCAGCAGCGTCTCCGGAGCGACCGTGGCGTCGCCGTCGGTGACCCGTTCGTTGTTCACGTAGAGGCCGCCTTCGGCGATGGCGCGCCGGGCTTCACCGAGTCCGGCGGTCAAGCCGGCTTCCTTGAAGAGGCCGGCGTACGTGGGGAGTTCGTCCACCGTCGCCAATCCGGCCTCGCCCAACGCCGAGCCCAGCGTGGCCGGCGACAGGTCCTCCAGGGCTGCCCGGCCGAACAGCGCCTGGGATGCCATGATCACCTGTGCGGTCTCGTCCTTGCCGTGCACCAGCGTGGTGAGCTCCTCGGCCAGCGCGCGCTGCGCCGCGCGGGCGTACGGGCGGGCCTGGGTCTCCTCCTCCAACGCGGTCAGTTCCTCGTGGCTGCGGAAGCTGAAGTACTTCAGGTACCGCATCACGTCCCGGTCGTCGGTGTTGAACCAGAACTGGTAGAAGGCGTATGGGCTGGTCATGGCGGCGTCGAGCCAGATGGCCCCGCCCTCGGTCTTGCCGAACTTGGTGCCGTCGGCCTTCGTGACCAACGGCGTGACGAAGGCGTGCACCGGTCCGGCGCCGCGACGGCGGATGTAGTCCACCCCGGCGGTGATGTTGCCCCACTGGTCGGAGCCGCCGAACTGCAGCGTGCAGCCGTGGCGTACGTGCAGCTCGTAGTAGTCGTGCGACTGGAGCAGCTGGTACGCGAACTCCGTGAAGCTGATGCCCGTCTCCAGCCGCGTACGCACGACGTCCCGGGCGAGCATCTTGTTGATCGGGAAGTGCTTGCCGACGTCGCGGAGGAACTCGACGACTCCCATCGGCTGGGTCCAGTCAAGGTTGTTCACCATAGTCGCGGCGTTCGGGCCGGCGAAGTCGAAGAAGGGCTCCACCTGTCCCCGGATGCGGGTGACCCACCCGGCGGTGACCTCCGGCGGGTTGAGCGTACGCTCGCCGCCCTCCTTGGGGTCGCCGATCTGGCCGGTCGCGCCGCCGACCAGCAGCAGTGGCCGATGTCCCGCGAGCTGCAGGCGGCGGGCGGTGAGGACCTGGGTGAGATGCCCCAGGTGCAGGCTGGCCGCCGTCGGGTCGAAGCCCACATAGAAGTTGATCGGCCCGGAGTCGAGGTGCTTGCGCAGGTCGTCGAGGCCGGTCGAGTCCTGGAGCAGGCCCCGCCACTGCAGATCGTCGAGGATGTGTGTCACGCACCCGATTGTTCCGCATCCGCCCGGCCGGCCGCACACCGGTTTAGGTTGTCGAGATGAGCCCGCAGTATCCGCACTCACGGCCACCACGCACGGGTAAGACCGTGGTCATGGTGGCCGTGATCGTCGTCGGCTTCCTCGTCCTCTGCACGACCGGTCTGGTCTTGGCGTCGCTGTCGACCGGGTGAGACCGGACGGGACCGTCAGTGGGTCTGCTGGCCCGAGCTCGGCGGAGCCGCGGTGACGGTCGCCACGAAGTGCGCGAGCTTGTCCTCGGAGAGGTGCTGGGCCAGGTCGGCCTCGCTGATCATGCCGACCAGCATGTGCTCCTCGATCACCGGTATCCGGCGGATCTTGTTGCTCTCCATGAGGCTGATCACGTCGGACTCGTCGGCGCTCGCGTCGCACCAGACGGCGGTGCCCTGGGCCAGTTCGCCGGCGGTCATCTTGGCCGGGTCCTTGCCCACCGCGACGCACTTCACGACGATGTCGCGGTCGGTGAGAATGCCGGTGATCTTGTCATCGGGGCCGCAGATCGGCAGCGATCCCACGTTCATGTCGCGCATCATCTGGGCGGCGCGGTCGAGCGACTCGTGTGCCGGCACGCATTCCACGCCTGGGTGCATGATGTCTCGGGCAGTGGTCATTGCTTTCCCCCTCGGGTCGGCTTCCACCGCTCATCATGCGACGTCCGGCTCCGGCTCGCTGGGGAATCGATCCGGATCGTCGCCGGCCGGTTCGGGCTGCTCCAGCTGGGTCAAGATCGGGCCGAGCAGTTCGTCCAGCTCCCGGACGACGGCCACGACGGCGTGCCGGGCCGCCCCGGCGAGGTCGTCGGTAGGCCCGTCCGGGGCGGGCGGCAGGCCGCCGAGCGGGATCGGCGCCTGCATCCGCAGCGTCGGCAGCAGGTAGGGTCGCCGGCTCAGATCCTGGTCGCTCGGCCGGACGTATTGGCCCAGGATGCGGGGCCAGCCCTCCCAGCCCCGGTCACGCCACCATTCGCGCGTACGGGTTAATTCGGGCGGCAGTTCGGAGACGACGTGGACGTCGGCGACGAGCGACCCGTCCCAGCTGTCGCGGCGGCATTCGGCCCGGAGGATCCGCCGATGCCAGCGCACCAGACCCGGCTCGAGGTACGGCGGAGTCGCCAGCCGCCAGGCGACGCAGGCGAACTGCACCGGGGCGATGTCGCCGAAGGCCGGCGTGAACAGCACCGCCTCCCGGGTGACGAGGTCGGCGTACCGGTCGCCGTGCTCGCGGTCGTGCGCCTCGTCCAGCCAGAACGCCCGGACCGTCATCTCAAGCCGCGGCCTGCTCGCGAGCCAGGGTCCGGACGATCTCCAGCGCGCCCTCGATGTGCTTGCCGATGTTGACCATCGAGGTGAACGTGTGCCGGACGACGCCCTCCCGGTCGATCACGTAGGTGACCCGGCCCGGCAGGATGCCCAGCGTCGCCGGGACCCCGTAGCGCTTGCGCACCTCGCCGCCGTCGTCGGCCACCAGCACGAAGGGCAGGTTGTACTTGTTCGCGAACTTCTCGTGAGAGGCGACCGAATCGGAGCTGATCCCGATGACCTGCGCACCGGCCTCGGCGAACTCCTCGTAGCTGTCGCGGAAGGCACACGCCTCGGCGGTGCAGCCCCGGGTGTCGTCCTTCGGGTAGAAGTACAGGACCACGACCTTGTCGCCGCGGTAGTCTGCCAGCGTCACCTGCTCCCCGGTCTGCGCCGGGAGGGTGAAGTCGGGCGCTACGTCGCCGACGCCGATCGTCTTCTCAGCCATCGTCTGTCTCCTCAGGACGCTTCCGCGACGGGTTCCCTCTCGGGCGAGACTACCGCCGGGTAAGGCCGGTCGCCCAGGCGGCTGGAGATCAGCGCGAAGCCGATTCCGCACAAGATCGGGACGGTGCCCTGCACCGTGAGCAGGTTCATCACGCCCAGCGGCTCGGCGAGCGGGCCCGCGAGGCCCGCGCCCAGCAGCGCCGCCAGCGCCTGCAGGACCATCGTCAACGAGAAGATGCGGCCACGGTACGCGTCGCCGACCGCACCTTGCACGAGCGTCATCCAGGCCACCCCGCTGAGCACGGACGGCACTCCCACGACGACGAACAGGACGAGCCCGGGCCACAGCACGTCCGCCCACCGGGGATAGTTGAAGATCGCGAGGTCGATCAGCCCGAACAGCACGAGCGACCAGGTCAGCAGCTGCTTCGGGGCGACCCGGGCGGCGACCCGCCCACCGAGCAGGCCGCCCAGGATGCCGCCGATCGCCTGGGACGACATCGTCCAGCCGAGTTCGCGGGCGCCGCCGTGCAACGGCCCGGTGACGAAGACCGGGAAGAGACCGCCCATGATGCCTTCGCCGACCGAGGTCGCGGTGACGATCGCCAGCAGTGCCCGCAGCATCGGGGAGGCGGCCGCCGTCCGTAGGCCCTCGGCCAGCTCTCGGCGTACGCCGAGTGGCGGGGTGTCGGCGTCGCGGGCGGCGGTGAACCGGCCGCGGATCCCGGCTACGAGCGCCGCGGCGAGCAGGAACGAGACGGCGTCGACCAGGACGACCCCGGTCAGCCCGAGCGAGGCGGCCAGCAGACCGCCGAGGGCCGGCCCGGCCAGCCGCGCGATGTTGTTGTTCAGCGAGTTCAAGGAGTTCGCGGCGGGCAGCTGATCGGCTGCCACGAGGTTCGGCAGCAGCGCGTTCTCGGCGGGCATGAAGAATTGCGCGAGCGCCGACTGGACGAACAGGACGGCGTAGACGATCCACAGGCGGCCGACGGAATCGGCGGCCAGCAGCGGCAGCAGCGTCAGGCCTTGGAGCACGCTGACGACGAGCATCACGTTCCGCCGGTCCCAGCGGTCCACGAAGACCCCGGCGACGAGGCCGAACAACAGCATCGGCACCAGGGACACCACGACGGCGCCACTCGTGGCCAGGGCCGATCCGGTCAGCTGCAGGACGTAGATCGGCAACGCGATCCGTAGCGTCCAGTCGCCGGCGATCGAGATCAGGCCGGCCCACCAGAGCAGTGCGAAGTTCCGTTGGCGTAGCGGTGCGAACTGCACGAGACCCTCCCCAAGGGCGGCGACATCGCCATGACGTCGCGGTGACATCACCATGCCACCACGACTGACGTCAGTCAAGCCACAGATGATGTCGCTTAGGCTGTCGAGGTGCCCGACTTGATCACCGTCACCGACCCGGCCGACCCCCACCTCGATCAGATCGCGGCCCTGCTGGTCGCGGCGGTACGCCGGCGCGAGGCGATCGGGCTGCCCGCCGACGTCACCGTCGAGTACGCCCGCACGTGGCTGCTCGACGCCGTCTCAGCGGCGAGCGACGGCGACGGCGGGCTCATCGGCGCGGTCGTGGACGGCGAAGTCGTCGGCACCGCGCAATGGCACCGCAGCGGATGGGCCACCCGCTGGGTGCAGGGCGACCTGGACAAGCTGACGGTGGATCCCACCCATCGGGGTTCCGGCCTCGGCCGGGCGCTCATCGACGCGGTGGCGGCCGACGCCTCGGCCCATGGCCTGGAACTTCTGACCCTCAGTGTTCGGGGAAACAACCATGGCGCCATCGCCTTGTACGAAGGCTGCGGCTTTCGGCGTATCGGCTGGATGGAGAACGCCGTCGCGATCGGCGACGCGCGCCACGACGTGGTCCTGATGGCGCGCGAGCTCGCGCGACCCGCCACGGCCCGATTGCTCGGATCGTGGCCGGCCGGCGCGGGGTCGAGCCTCGCGCGAGGCGTGACCGAGGGCGCGACCTGGCGGCGCACCGACCGGTTGCTGTTGTGCCGGCCCACCGCGGCGGACGCGGCCGAGCACTTCGCGATCCACGCCGACCCCGCGACCAACGTGCACAATCCCGCCGGGCCGCAGCGCGACCGGGCCGAGAGCGAGCAGACCCTGGGCGCGTGGGCGTTCCAGTGGGCCAAGTCGGGCTTCGGCTACTGGACCGTGCGGCTGGCCGAGACCGGCGAGGTCATCGGGTTCGGCGGCGTGCGGCCCGCGCTGCCCGGCGAGGGCGGGCTGAACCTCTACTACCGGTTCGCGACCAGCGCCTGGGGCCACGGGTACGCCCAGGAGACCGGCCGCGCCGCGCTCGAACTCGCGCGACGGCGGGCGCCCGGCGAACCGGTGCTGGCCCTGATCCGGCCGGAGAACGCCCCGTCGATCCGCGTGGCCGAACGCCTCGGCCTGACCCTCGACGGTCCGGTGGAGCGAGAGCTGGGCACCTATCTGCGATACGTGATTCGGCCCGCCTGATCAGGGGTAGCTTGACGGTATGACGGTTCCCGACGGCATCCCGGACTACGCCGACGACACCTCGACCGCGTACGACACGGGCGACAACCCGCGCATCGACGACACCGCCCCCTCGCTGCCCGGCGACGAGCCCGAATACCTGCCGGACGAAAGCGCCACCCCGGAAGAGGAAGCCGACCTCACCGAAGGCCCGAGCGAGGCGGCGGACGCCGACCGCGCCCTCGACGCGGAGTTCGACGACCCCGACGAGGAGTCGGACGAGGTGCTGATCGAGGACGAGGAGCCCGACCCGTACGCCGACCCGGACGAGCCGGTCGGCCGGCTGGTCGCCCCGGACCTCGGCGCCGGAGTCGACGACGAGGACGAGGCGTGGGCCGAGGACACCGGTGAAGGTGAGGAGCTGACGGCGGAGGAGTCCGCCATGCACCTCTCCGACGAGGCCTAGCCACGCTGCCCGCTGGCCGCTGGCTGGCGCTGCCCGCTGCCCCCTGGCCGGGGTTGCCGCTGGATCACGGTTCCGGGTCGAATCTTGGGGCAAGATTCGACGTGGAACCCTGATCCAGCGCTAAAAGAGGCCGGTCACCGCTTGCGGGGTGAGTGCCGCCGGTATGCGCTCACGGTCGGGTCGCCGGAGATCCAGAAACGCCAGGGGATGTCGTGGGCTCCGGCCACTCCGACGCGCGGCCCGGCCTCGACGGCGTCCGGCGGCACCGGCCGCGACGGCGGACTGAGCCGCAGCGGCCCCGAGCCGTCCACCATGGAGGTTCCATTGGCGTCCGGCCCGATGCCGAGCGTCTTCACCAGCCGCGCCGGGCCACGGGCCAGTTCCCGGGCCGGGGCGTCCCCGCGCCGCTCGCGGGCCACGTCGACGCCGCCGATCACCTCGCCGGCCCGCAGGAGAACGGCGGAGGCCTCACCTTCGGGGCCGCAGACGACGTTCAGGCACCAGTGCATACCGAAGACGAAGTAGACGTAGGCGCGCCCGGCCGGGCCGAACATCACCTGCGTCCGCGGGGTGGGACCGCGGTGGGCGTGCGACGCCGCGTCCTCCCCCGTTCCGGCGTACGCCTCGACCTCGGTCAGCCGGACCGTGACGCCGTTCGCCGAGACCTCCCAGCCCAGGAGCCGCTTGGCAGTCTCCGGGATGGCGGACGCGGGGGCGGACAGGAAGCTCAGGCCTCGGTCCACGCCCGAGCCTCGGCCAACTCCCGTTCGACCTGCGCCAGCTGCTCGGCGACGGCCAGCGGCCCGGTCGACCCCGGAGTCTTCCGGGCGGCCAGCGCCGAGTCGACCGACAGCACC
>JABFYB010000328.1 GCA_013361475.1 Hamadaea sp. | reverse complement strand
CCGACCCACCAGGGCCAGCCGAAGCCGACCCAGAAACCGAAGATCACGAACAGCGCGAACGTCACGAGGTGCGTAACCGTCGAGATGCGCAGGGCGGCGGCCACACCGTAGCGGGCCGGGACGCTGCGTACGCCGATCTGCCGGTCCACCTCGGCGTCCTGGCAGGCGTAGATCAGGTCGAACCCGCCGATCCAGAGGCCGACCGCCGCGCCGAGCAGCCAGGCCGGGCCGCTGCCCGCGAAGGTGCCCGTCACGGCGAGCCAGCCGCCGACCGGGCCGACCGCCTGGGCGATCGCCAGGACGGCGTGCGGCCAGTCGGTGAAGCGCTTGGCGTACGGGTAGACGACGAGCGGGATCACCGCGAGCGGCGACAGGACCAGGCAGAGCGGGTTGAGCGCCGCGGCCGCGCCGAGAAACACGAGCAGGGCGACGATCGCGCCGGTCCAGGCGGTGCGCACGCTCACGGCTCCGGTCACCAATTCACGCTTGGCGGTACGCGGATTGCGCGCGTCGATGTGCCGGTCGATGATCCGGTTGGCCGCCATGGCGAAGGTACGCGCACCGACCATGGCGATCGTGATGAGCAGGAGCGTCAGCCAGCTGAACTCGTCGAAGCGGCTCATGGCGGTGAGCGCCGACAGGTAGGCGAACGGCAGGGCGAAGACGGAGTGCTCGATCATGACGAGCCGCAGGAATGCCTTCACAGGCCGTACTCCTTCCAGCGCTTGGTGACCTTGGCGACGACTTCGGGCGACATGACCGCCTCGGCCGGCCAGCCGCGGTGGTAGCCCTCGCTCGGCAGTTTGCGGGTGGCGTCGACGCCCGCCTTGCCGCCCCAGAACTGCTGGTAGGACGCGTGATCGAGGTGATCGACCGGGCCCTGGGTGACGACGAGGTCGTGCGCGTAGTCGACGTTGCCGAAGGCGCGGAACGCGACTTCGTTGAGGTCCCGGGGATCGCAGTCGTCGTCGACGACCACGATGAGCTTCGTCAGTGAGAGCAGGTGCGCGCCCCAGATCGCGTTCATGACCTTCTGCGCGTGCTTGGGGTAGCGCTTGTTGATGGCGACCACGAGACAGTTGTGGAAGACGCCCGGCTCCGGCATGTGGTAGTCCACGATGTCCGGTACCAGGATCTTGATCAGTGGCAGGAAGATGCGCTCGGTGGCGCGGCCGATCGGCCCGTCCTCCTGCGGCGGCTTGCTCGTGATGATCGAGTGGTAGACCGGATCGCGACGCATCGTCATGGCCTCGACGTGCAGCACCGGGAACTGCTCGACCGGCGTGTAGAAGCCGGTGTGGTCGCCGAACGGTCCTTCGGCGTGCCGCTCGCCGGGCTCGACGTAGCCTTCCAGGACGATCTGGGCCTGCGCGGGCACCTGCAGTGGCACCGTCAGGCAGTCGACCAGCTCTACTCGCTCGCCTCGAAGGAATCCGGCGAACAGGTATTCGTCGATGTCGCCGGGGAGTGGCGCGGTCGCCGCGTAGGAGACGATCGGGTCGCAGCCGATCGCGATGGCCACCGGCAGCCGCTGGCCGAGCCGCTCGGCGACGGCGTGATGCGCGGTCGAGTCCTTGTGGATCTGCCAGTGCATGCCCAGCGTGTTGCGGGAGTGCTGCTGCAGCCGGTAGAGCCCGAGGTTGCGCTTGCCGGTCTCCGGGTGCTTGGTGTGGGTGAGCCCGTAGTTGTGGAAGATCCCGCCGTCGTCGGGCCAGGTGACCAGGCCCGGCAGCAGGTTCAGGTCCACGTCCGGTCCCTTGAGGACGACCTCCTGGCACGGGGCCGACCTGACCTTCTTCGGCGGTACGCTCTTGAGCTGCATGACCTTGCCGAGGCCGTCCATGAGGCCGGAGAAGCCCTGCGGCAGCTCGGGTTTGGCCAGCTCGCCGATCCGGGCGCCGATCTCGTCGAAGTCGGTCACCCCGAGGGCCATCGCCATCCGGCGGTCGCTGCCGAAGAGGTTGATCGCGATCGGCATGTCACCGCGGGTGGGGCGTTCGAAGAGCAACGCGGGCCCCTTGGCCCGGACGGTGCGCGTGACGATCTCGCTGATCTCCAGGGTCGGGTCCACCGGGACGGTCACCCGGTGCAACTCGCCGGCCTTCTCCAGAGCGGCGAGGAACTCGCGCAGGTCGGTGAAGGGGAAGCGCGGTGCGGCCATGGCGCAATCCTGCCACCACGGCTACGACCGTCCGCAGTCGCCCGCCGACCAGGTGTCGAACCGCGTCGTCCAGTCCACGCAGTACGCCGCGGTCCCGTCACCGGTCGTGGACGGCACGGTGTCGGCTCGCCAGAACTGGGCCGCGCCACCGGGAGCCGACTTGACCTGGACGTTGTCGAAGGAGACCGGCGGCACCGAGTAGCTCGCCGGGTTCTGCGCATCGGAGTAAACCTCGACGTACTGCTCCACCTGCGCCGACGAGGTCAACGGCAGGCGCTGCGAGGCGAGCAGGTGCCACTTGTCGCCCCACCACAGCCAGGCCCGCCACTCGGTGGCGAGCTGGCCGGAGTCCGGCCCCGACTCCAGGTAGATCCAGATCTGGTCACCGCTGTGGATCTTGTAGTCCTCGAAGAAGGTCCAGGAGTTGCGGTTCGTGTCGTAGGCGTAGATCCGCTGGCGGCCGCCTCCGCTCCAGCCGGTCTCCGCCCACCCGGCCTCCAACCAGCTCGTACGCCCCTCGCCGGCGTCCCGGCGGGCCATGAATCGGGCGGCGGTGAAGTCGAGGGTGTCCGGGCGGACGGCCGGGTCCCGCACGGTGATCCGGCCCAGTACGCCGGACCACGTTCCGGCGCTGGTCGCCCCGAGATGACTGTAGGAACCCGCGCTCCGAAGACCGCTGGGCAACGGCGCGACGCGTACGCGTTGGACGCTGGTCGCGCGCGCCCGGCAAGCGTCCCGCGTCAGACTCGGCGGTTCGGCCGGCGGTGTATCCGACGGCTTCGCTCCGGGGTGGCAGAGCGGCAGGCGGCTCGCCGGGTCGTCGTTGTACGCGGTCCAGCCTGAACTGGCGATCAGGACAGCGACCAGGGCGATTCGAGGCAGCCAGCGCAACGTCACAACCCGAGCAACTCGGCCGCGACACGCCCGGTGACGGTCACCCACACTGACAGCATCGAGTGATGGCACATCTTGCTATCATTCTGTGCATGGCCACCATGACAGTACGCGTACCCGACGAGCTGGGCGCGACCCTGCGCGACGAGGCCGAGTCGGTCGGGATCTCGGTCAACCAGGCCGTCGTCACCGCGATCGACGAGTGGCTGGCCCGCCGGGCGGACGAACGCGCCGACGACGTCTTCCGGACCATCGCCACGGAGCGCGCCGACCTTCTGCACCGGCTCGGCACCGCCTGATGGCGATCGTCTACCTCACGGTGGAGCAGGTGGCCGGGGGCGCGCGGCACATCATCGGGGCGCACGCCGTCCTGCGCGATCCGGGGCTCCTGGCATCGGCCGTTCACCGGCCGCGTACCGAGGTCTTCGGCGTCGAGGCCTATCCGACTCTGCTGGGCAAGGCGGCGGCGCTACTGCACTCGCTGGTGAGCAACCATCCGTACGTCGACGGCAACAAGCGCATGGGCTGGGCCGCCGCGGAAGCCTTCCTCCGGCTCAACGGCATGGTCTTCACCGGCGGCGACGATCCGGCCTTCGAGCTGGTCATGGACGTGGCCAAGGGCGGCATGGAGGTCCCCGAGATCGCCGAACGCCTCGGCGCCCTGTTCAGCCCCGCCTGATCGCGCCCCCCATACGCCGCTGGATCAGGGTTCCGCGTCGAATCTTGAACCAAGATTCGACCGGGATCCCTGATCCAGCGCAAAGGGAGTGAGCGGCTACTCCACGCCGGCGTAGCTGTGCAGACCGGTGAAGAAGAAGTTCACGCCGAACAGGTTCATCAGCATGGTGAGGAAGCCGAGGACGGCGATCCACATCACCACCCGGCGGTTGACGCTGGGCGTACTGCGCGCGTGCAGGTAGCCCGCGTAGACGACCCAGGAGATGAAGGCCCAGGTCTCCTTGGGGTCCCAGCCCCAGTAGCGGCCCCAGGCCGCCTCGGCCCAGACGGCGCCGGCCGCGACGCCGAAGGTGAACAGCGGGAACGCGAACGCGTGGAGCCCGAAGGTGAGCCGTTCGAGCGCCTCGGCCTTGGGCAGCCGAGCGCCCAGGGTGTAGGGGAACCGCACTCGGCCCTTGTCGTAGCCGTCGCGGACGAGGAACATCGCCGCCGGCACGAAGCCGACGAGCAGCAGGCCGGAAGCGGTGACGACCGACGTCACGTGGATGACGAACCAGTAGGACTGCAGCGCCGGGACCAGCGGGGTGATCTGGGTGTAGAGCACGAGGCCGGCGAAGCCGAGCAGGAGGATCTGCACGACGGTCAGGGGCAGTCCCAGCAGGCGCAGCTTCGGCAGCCGGACGATCACGGCGAGCCAGGCGGCGCCGCCGACCAGGGTCACCGCCAGGACGAACTCGTACATGTTGCCCCAGGGCATCCGCTCGGCGGCCAACCCTCGGGTGACCACCGTCCCCAGGTGCAGCAGCACGGCCAGCGCGGTCGCGTAGACGGCCCAGCCGCCCAGGCGCGTACCGAGGTCTGGTCCGGCAGGACCGGCCGTATCGGATTCGTCGGGTGCGTCGGCCGGCGACCCGGCGTCCGGCTGGACAGCGACCGGGGGGCCGCCCGCCCCGACCAGGACCCGCTCCTCCGCCGGGGCGGCAGCGGTACGCCGCTTGCCCGCGAGGGAGTACTCCGAGGCGTGGAGCATCATCGCGATCAGGTAGCCCAGGATCGCGAAGACGAGCAAATTATCGGAGAGCGTCGACAGGTTCACGGGTGTCGTCTCCCATCTCGGTGATGCCCAGCTTGGCGACGACCGCGGCGAACTCGGCGGCGAAGCCGGGGTACTCGGAGCGCGGCAGGCCGCCGATCTCCAGCAGGTTGGTCCCGTCGTCGGACGGGGTGAGCCGGACCCAGACCCGCCGGCGCTTGCCGCCCAGCGAGAGCATCAGTCCGGCGAGCACGAGCAGGATGCTGACCAGCACCACCGGCTCGCCCGGGTCGTGTCGCAGCGACACGGTCACGAACGGGCGCGTACCGAGGAACTCCAGCTTGGAGCCGTCGTCCAGGGTCCAGCTCCCGTCGACCTCCAGTGACTTGCCGTCGCCGATCTGCTTCAGCTTGCCGTTGGCGATCTGCTTCTGGTTGAGCCGGTAGACCGAGCTCGGCACGCCCTGGTCGATGCCCAGGTCGCCCTGGTAGAAGGTGAGCACCAGCCGGGGGTTGCGCTCCTCCGGGTAGATCGACCTCGCGGCCATGCCGGAGTCCGGTGCGGTCGGCACGTAGAGCCCGGAGAACGCGACCTGCTTGGTCCGGTCGGGCTTGCCCGTCTTCGGGTCGGCGTTCGCGTCCGGGAAGGTCGCGACGCCCTCGCTGGTCAGCGTCTGCTGGTCGGTCGGCAGGAACGGCACGACCGCGGTCTGCGAGCGGCCGTTGGTGTCGGTGTAGCGCAGGATGACGGCGTACCCGTGGCCGAGCAGATAGACGTTGGCGTCGCCGAGGCGCAGCGGGTGGTTGACGGAGAACTCGGTGGTCTCGGTCTTCTCGCCGGTCACCGCGACGGTCGCCCCGAACGACTTCGCCTGTCCGTTGTCCAGGTAGGACGCCTGGAAGTCGGTCAGCTCCAGGCAGTACTTCGGCAGGTCGGACGGGTTCACGCCGGTGCCGGGGACGTACTCGTCGAACTGCTGGGGAGTGGTGCAGAAGGCCTGCTCCGGGCCCTTCACCAGCAGGCGGTTGGCGTGCCAGCCCTGCATCGAGCCGAGTGCGACGCCCACCAGGACCCCGATCAGCGCGGTGTGGAAGACGAGGTTGCCGGTCTCCTTGAGAAAGCCCTTCTCCGCCGCGATGGTCACCGTGCCGTCGGGGTGCTCGCGGGTCACCGTCCGCCAGCCGCGCAGGGCCGTGGCCAGCTCCTTGGCTCCGTGTTCGGTGCGGCCGCGGTGATGCTCCGGCAGCCGGGTCAATCGCTTCGGAGCATCTGGTACGCGACGGAGCAGCGCCCGAGCGTGGTCCCGCGTACGCGGCAGGATGCAGCCGATGAGCGACGTGAACAGCAGCAGGTAGATCGCGGCGAACCACGGCGACCGGAAGACGTCGAAGCCGCCGAGCTTGTCGATGATCGGGGCCAGGTCGGGATGCTCGACGAAGTACTGGTTGATCTTCTCCGGGTTGACGCCCTGCTGCGGCAGGATCGAACCGGGGATCGAGGCGACCGCCAGCAGGAAGAGCAGCACCAACGCCGTACGCATGGAGGTGAGCTGCCGCCAGGCGGTTCGCAGTTTGGCGACGGCGAAGCCGAGGATCGCTTTCACAGGCTCACCGATCCCGGTCCGACGGTGGCGCGCAACCAGATGATGAAGTCGCCCCACGCCCCGGTGACGAGGGCGATGCCCACGAGGACCAGCAGCGCGCCGCCGATCCGGGTGACCCAGTGCGAGTTGCGCCGGATCGCCTTGACCACCCCGGCCAGCCGCCGCATGCCGAGGCCGAGCGCGAGGAACGGCGCCCCGATCCCGAGGCAGTACGCCGTGGCGAGCGCGGCCGCGCGGACGGGCTGCCCGCTCGAGGTGCCGAGCAGCATCACCGCGCCGAGCGTCGGCCCGATGCAGGGAATCCAGCTCAAGGCGAAGACCGCGCCGAAGACGGGTGCGCCCCACAGTCCCGCCTGCGGCAGCCGGTGGATGCGTACCTCGCGTTGCAGGCCGGGAATCCAGCCGAGCATCGCGACGCCGAAGAGGATGATGAGCACTCCGGCGACGATCTCCAGCGTGCGGGCGTTGCTGATCAGTTT
>JABFYB010000455.1 GCA_013361475.1 Hamadaea sp. | reverse complement strand
GGCTATCAGATCCAGCTCCCCGGCCGCTCGTGACCCACACAAGCAGCCGGAGAGCCCAAGATTCGACCGAGATCCCTGATCCAGCGCGGACGTAGGCGAGCCCGGCGGGCGAGCGGCGAAGGCGGGCGGACGGTGAAGGCGGGCGGGCGGCGTTAGGCCGCGAGGCGGGCGGCGTACCAGGTGCGCCAGGCCGACACGAGGACGGCGGCGAACGGGGCGATCCAGAGCAGCTCGCCCGCGGCGGAGCCCGTCGGAGCGAAGAGGGTGAGCAGCGTACCGGCGGTGACGGCGCCGAGGACGGTCAGCGTGGACAACGCCGCGGTGGCGCGTACGAGGGTGAGTCGCAGGCCGAGACGACGCGTTCCCCAGCCCATCGCGACGACCGCGGCGATCGCGGCCGCCAGGGCGACCTGGACGAAGAGGTCGGTGCAGCGCGCGAATCCGAGGTACAGCGCGCTCGGCTCGGCCGAACCCCAGTCGGCCTGCCAGTCCGTCATCCGGCCGATCAGCTCAGAAAGTCCATAGTGGATGCCGAGCACGGCGAGCAACAGCCACGCCGTACGCCGGCCCCGGGCCGCTGCCAGCACCTCCTGGAACTCCCGGGCCAACGGCCGGACCGGGCCGAAGTCGGCCACCGCCCGGTCCTCCGCCTCCACCGCGATCAGACCCGCGTCCCGATACGCGTCCGCCGCGTCGGTCAACGCCTCGCGTACCTCGGTCAGCATGCCGTCACGGAGTCGGCCGGGACCACGCAGCCGCCCGGCGAGCGCCTGAACGTAGTCGTCGACTGCACCAGCCACGCCCCCAGTCTCAAGGCCCGGCCGCTGTGACGCCATCAGGGAGAACCCTCAGCAGCCTATTTAAACGCCGGCCGAAGGACTGGATCAGGGATCTCGGTCGAATCTTGGGCCAAGATTCGACTGGGAACCCTGATCCAGCGCTCCAGAGGGTCGCAGAAGTCGAAGCGGCTATTCGAAGCGGGCCGGGTCCCCGGCGCCGTAGCGGAGGATCTCCGGCTCGTCGCCGGACAGGTCCACCACTGTGGTCGGCTCCGTCCCGCATTCGCCGGAGTCGATGATCGCGTCGATCTGGTGGTCGAGCTCATCCTTGATCTCCCAGCCCTGCGTCATCGGCTCGTCCTCCCCCGGCAGCAGCAGCGTGCTGGACAGGATCGGCTCCCCCAACTCGTCCAGCAGGGCCTGGGCGACCCGGTGGTCCGGGATGCGTACGCCGACGGTCTGCTTCTTCGGGTGCATGAGCCGCCGCGGCACTTCCTTGGTGGCCGGGAGGATGAACGTGTAGCTGCCCGGCGTAGCCGCCTTGACCAGGCGGAACACCGAGTTGCTGATCTTCACGAATTGACCGAGCTGGGCGAAGTCCCGGCAGACGAGGGTGAAGTGGTGCCGGTCGTCGAGCCGCCGGATCTCCTTGATCCGCTCCAGGCCGGGCCGGTTGCCGAGCTGGATGCCCAGGGCATAGCAGGAGTCGGTCGGGTACGCGATGAGCGCGTCCTCCTTCAGCAGGTCCACGACCTGCCGGATGGCCCGGGGCTGAGGGTTGTCCGGGTGAACGTCGAAGTACTTCGCCACACCCGAAGCTTACGAGCGGAGGAAGAGGGAGCGGGCGAGTCTGGCCACTCCTTCGCGGACGCGGTCTTCCCCGATCTCCGCCAGCAGCGCTGACACGTGGACCGCGGACAGCGACGCGAGCAGGGCGTGCGCCGCGAAGTCGGGGTCCGGCGTGCCGTCGAGCAGGATCCGGGCGTGCAACTGCCAGAAGCGGTACGCCCCGACTCGGTAGCGCGCGCCGGGCGAGGCGGCCTCCGACATCCGCACGACGTCGAGGTTGGCCAGGAGGAAATCCAGGTACGCCCCGGCGAAAGCGACGAGCCGAGGGCCTGGAGCGGCACCGGGACCGAGTGGCGGCGGTCCGGACAGGATGCGCTCCTGCAGGTCCCGTTCGGCTTCGTCCAGCACCGCCATGGCCAGCCCGGACTTGTCGCCGAACCGGCGGAACAGGGTGCCCTTGCCGACGCCGGCCTTGGCGGCGACCTCGTCCATCGTTACCGACTCCGCGCCGCGCTCGCGGAACAGCACCGCGGCCGCGTCGAGGACCGCCCGGCGATTGCGCGCGGCATCGGCCCGTTCGGCCCGGGCGGGCGTACGCACCGCGAGAAGGTCCGCCTCCTGAGGCATAACCGGACTGTAGTCCATCAACCTCGGAGACGGCTCAGGATGCCGCGCGTTTGGCCCGGGCGCGCCGCTTCCCCTCATGCATCGCCTGCACACGGGCGATGGGGATGGTGTGCCCCTCCTCCACGAGACCCGGGTCCAACCGCTGCGGCGGCGGCATCAGCTCGGCCCACGGATCGGCGTCGGCCAGCAGCGGAATCGCCGTGCGTACCGTGAAGTCCGCCGGGGTCACCCGGTCGAGATCGGCCCAGGGCACCGGGAACGAGACCGGCGTACCAGGGCGAAGTCGCGGACTGTAAGCGGCGACCACAGTGGCCCCGCCCGCGCGCGTCGAGTCGAGGAAGACCTTGCCCGCGCGGTCCTCGCGGATGAACGCGGTCGTGGCCACCTCGGGGTCGAGCCGCTCCGCGCGGGCCGCGACCGCCCGGGTGGCCGCCGCGACGTCCTCCGCGCCGGTCTCGCCGTCGAGCGGCACGAACACGTGGACGCCCTTGGCGCCGCTGGTCTTGACCGCGCCGGCCATCCCGGCCTGCGTGAGGACCTCGCGGACCAGGTGCGCGGCGGTCACCGCCCGCGCGAAGCCACCGCCCTCCGGCGGATCCAGGTCCAGGATCAAATGCGTCGGGTACGCCCAGCGCTCCGCCACGACGAGCGTCGGGTGATATTCGATCGCCCGTTGATTGGCGAACCACAACAGCGTCTGACGATCGTTGCAGAGCGCGTAGGAGACCTCGCGATGCGACGACTCCGCCCACAGCGACACCGTCTTCACCCAGTCCGGCGTGTACTTGGGAACGTTCTTCTGCATGAACGGGTTCTGGCCACGCAGCACCCGGATCACCGACAGCGGACGATCCCGCAGCACCGGCAGGATTCGCTCCCGCACGGCGTCCAGGTAGTCCACGAGGTCGCGCTTGGTCGCCTCCGCGCCCTCGAACAGCGACTGGTCCAGGTTGGTCAGCGCGACGCCGGCCCGCTCCTCGCCCATGTCCCGAGGGTAACCAGAACCCCCGACGTTTGGGGTAGCCTCACGCCTCGTGACCGACGCTGGGGAGGATTACCTCGACCCGCTGGACGACCCGCTGCAGCGGCTCGCGGCCGAGGGCGGCTGGGAGGAACGCGCCCGGGCCATCGAGGCCGACGTGGCCCGGGAGCACCGGCGTGCGTCGCGCCGCATGCCTCGCGCGCCTCGCGTACGCCGTCGCCGGGCCGGCGTCTCGTGGCTGTTCGTGCTGCTCGTGGCGTTGTCCGCGGCGAGCGGCTGGGGGATGTGGTCGGGCGTCGTGCCGGATCAGGCCGCCGTCTTCGTCTTCATCCTGACCGGCTGGCTCGTCACGCTCTGCCTCCACGAGTACGCCCACGCCCTGGTCGCGCACCGCGGCGGTGACGACACCATCGAGGCGAAGGGCTACCTGCGGCTGAATCCGCTGAAGTACGGCCACCCGGTGCTCACCTTCCTGCTGCCGCTGTTCGCGCTGCTCACCGGCGGTCTCCCGCTCCCGGGCGGAGCGGTGCTGGTGGAGTCGGAACGGCTGCGCAGCCGGCATCGGGACGCCCTGGTCTCGATGGCGGGACCGGCGGTGAACATCGTCGCGGCGGGTCTGCTCCTCACGACGGTCGCACTGCTCGGCCCGGCCGGGATCTACGACCTCGGCGAACCGCACGCGGTCTTCTGGGCCGGATTGACCCTGCTGGCGTACCTGCAGGTGGCGAGCGCGGCGCTGAATCTGCTGCCGATCCCCGGCCTCGACGGCTACGGGATGATCGAGCATTACCTGCCCGAACGCGTACAGGACATCGGCCGCAAGATCCGCCCGTTCGGGCTGCTCGTGGTGTTCCTGCTGCTCTACCTGCCGCCGGTTCGGCAAGGCTTCGGCGACCTGACGATCTGGATCACCGAGTCGTCCGGTACGCCGGTCAACGGGATCTACTACGGCTACCAGCTCTTCCAGTTCTGGCGCGGCTGGTTCTAGCCCGCCCGCTCCCCGCTCCCCGCACCCCGCTCCCCGCGTGATCATTGCGCCAGCCACGGTGTTTCCGGCGGCGATTCGCCTGATTCACCAACGCAGGATGCGCAATGATCACGCGGTTGCCGGTGGCGTCACGCGGCAGCGCGATGGCATGTGGCGTCGGTGTCGGTGAGGCCGACGGGCTCGGCGTGGGACGGATTCCAGAGTTCGTTCGCCTCACCTCGGTCGAGGGCGCCCTCGTAGATCCCGACCTTGTACCGGATCACCGACAGACACTCGGTCAGCTCCTGAATCTGGGCCAGCACGTGCTGCTCGTGCGCCCGGAGCAGGCCGAGGCGTTCCTTCTCGTTGCCGGCGCCCTGCCGGGCCAGCTCGACGTACTGCCGGATCGCCGCGAGCGACATCCCGGACGAGCGCAGCTTGGTGCATACCGCCAGCCATTCCACGTCTTCCTCGTGGTAGACGCGGCGGCCGGTGGCGGTACGGCGTACGGGGTTGGCGAACAACCCCTCCTTCTCGTAGAACCGCAACGCGTGCACGCTGAGCCCGCTGCGCTCGGCGACCTCGCCGATGGTCAGATCCATAGCGACCCCTGTCACACCGGTGGCGTTTCGTGCTTGATCTAGAGCCGACTCTAGCTTCTACCTTCGGGGCATGAGCAAAGTCTTCTTCGTCACCGGTGCCTCCCGTGGGCTGGGCGCCGAGATCGTCCGGGCCGCCCTCGAGCGTGGTCACCAGGTAGCCGCGACCGCTCGCGACGCCGCCGCCGTCAGCAAGGCGTACCCCGACGAGCCGGCTAATCTGCTCGCGCTGACCGCCGACGTCACCGAGCCCGCCCAGCTGCGGGCCGCCGTCGAGGCGACGGTCGACCGGTTCGGCCGCATCGACGTGGTGGTCAACAACGCCGGTTACGGGCTGGTCGGCGCGGTCGAGGAGGTCTCCGACGCGGCGGCCCGCGACCTGTTCGAGGTGAACGTGTTCGGCGTGATCAACACCCTCAAGGCCACCCTGCCCGTGCTCCGGGCGCAGCGCTCCGGGCACGTGCTCAACCTCAGCTCGGTCGGCGGCTTCGCCACCGCACCCGGCGTCGGGCTCTACGGCGCGACCAAGTTCGCCGTCGAGGCCCTCTCCGAGGCGCTGCACGGCGAGCTGGCCCCGCTCGGCGTACGCGTGACGATCGTGGAACCGGGCGGCTTCCGCACCGACTTCCTGAACCCCGCGAGCCTGCGGACCGAGCCCGCGACGATCCCCGACTACGAGGCGGGCGCGGGACCGGTCCGGCAGAGCATGGGCACGAACGACGGCAAGCAGGCCGGCGACCCGGTGAAGGCGGCCCACGCCGTCATCGACGTGACGGAGGTCGCCGAGCCACCGCTGCGTCTCCAGCTCGGCCGGGACGCGATCGCCCGGATCGAGGCGAAGCTCGACCTGGTCCGGCGCGAGCTGGAGCAGTGGAAGCACGTCGCGTTGTCGACCGACCTGTGAGCCGGCCGCACCCCGGCCTCAGTGCGTCAGCTGTACGCGTACTTGGTGGGCGGCGGTGTCGGTGAGGGCCGTCTCGGTCGGCACATCTCGCTTCGCCGCGATGACGGCCGGCTCGCCGTCGCGACGGATCAGTTCCTGCACGTACGCCTGAACGTCCTCAGTGGTGACGTCGAGGTCATGGGCGAGGGTGGCGATGGTTTCCATGCGCCACCCTTTCCCACCTCTTGCCCGGCTAATCCGCGAGGAGCGGCGGCCCGTCGACGAGGGCGGCGAGCCGCTTCGGCGCCATGATGCGATAGCTCTCGGTGAGCAGCTCGGCAACCTCGACCCAGTCGACCTCCGCGGTGAAGATCATGCCGACGACGTTGTCGCCCCAGTCCGCCCGGTAGAAGGTTTGTCCACTCTGGACCAGCGCGACGATCTCCTCGCCCGGCGCCCGGAACGTCATGACGCAATGGTCCTCGGCGTCACGGACGTAGACGTGGACGACGGTCCGCTGCCGAATACGCCACCGGACGCCGATCCAGGCCGGTTCCTCGTAGGTCTCCGGCAGCTGCCGGCAGATCGCCCGCAGCCGGACGAGGATCTCCTCGGGGACGTCACCAGGCGCGCTCACGAGGCCGAAGCTACCGGCCACCCCCGACATTCCTGTTATCGTCGATCGATGCCGGCGTACGCGATCCGACCCGCCCGAGCCGAGGACGCCACCACGGTGGCGGAGATCTGGACCAAGGGCTGGGCCGACGGCCACCTCGGCAACGTCCCCGACGAACTCGTCTCCGTACGCACCGCGGAAGCGTTCCACCAGCGGGCCGGCGAACGGGTGGCGGAGACGACCGTGGCGGTGAGCGAGTCCGGCGAGGTCGCCGGGTTCGTGATGGTCGTCGGCGACGAGGTCGAACAGGTCTACGTGGCCGCCGCTCATCGTGGCGGCGGGGTCGCCGCGAGCCTGCTGGCCGAGGCCGAACGCCAGGTCGCTGTCGGCGGCCACGACCGGGCCTGGCTGGCCGTGGTCGACGGCAATCACCGGGCGCGGCGATTCTACGAACGGTGTGGCTGGATCGACGACGGCATGTTCACCTACCAGGCCGAGATCGAGGGCGGGACGCTGTCGGTCCCCTGCCACCGCTACAGCAAGATCGTCGCTGGATCAGGGGTCTAGGTCGAATCTTCGGCCAAGATTCGACCGGGAACCCTGATCCAGCGCCAAAACGCC
>JABFYB010000333.1 GCA_013361475.1 Hamadaea sp. | reverse complement strand
CATGTGCGGGCTGCCCACCGAGACCGACGAGGACGTGCTCCAGATCGCCCGGCTCGCGCACGAGGTGATCAAGGCCGGCCGGGCCGCGACCGGCAGCCGGGACATCCGGTGCACCGTCTCCATCGGCGGATTCGTGCCGAAGCCCCATACGCCGTTCCAGTGGGCGCCGATGGAACGACCGGAGGTCATCGACGACCGGTTGCGCCAGCTCAAGCAGGCGGTCAACGCCGACAAGTCGGTCGGCCGGGCGGTCGGCCTGCGCTACCACGACGGCGAGCCGTCCCTGATCGAAGGCCTCCTCGCCCGGGGCGACCGTCGCGTCGGCTCGGTCATCCGGCGGGTGTGGGAGAAGGGCGGCCGCTTCGACGGCTGGAGCGAGCACTTCGACTACCGCCGCTGGGTGGACTCCGCCGCGGAGGTGCTGCCCGCGTACGGGGTGGACCTGGACTGGTTCACCGTCCGGGAGCGCGACGAGCTGGAGGTCCTGCCCTGGGACCACCTCGACTCCGGGCTGGACAAGGACTGGCTCTGGCAGGACTGGCAGGACTCGCTGCGCGAGTACGAGCAGGACGACTGCAGGTGGACGCCCTGCTTCGACTGCGGCGTGTGCCCGGCGATGGACACCGAGATCCAGATCGGCCCCACCGGCCGTAAGCTTCTGCCGCTGACCCCCGTCGGGGGACTGCGGGACCCGTCGGCTGCCGTACGCTGACGGCGTTTCGCGTTCGGCGGGTGCGTACGGTCAGGCAAGGAGACGGGGTAGGGATGCTGGAGACGGAGGCGTCGCCGGGTTCCGGCGTGCGTTCGGCCGAGCCGGGCCGGACTGACGAGCGCTCCCCGGGGCGGCGGTTGCTGATTCCGCTGCTCGTCGCCGGATACCTGGCCAACGTGCTCCTGCGGATCTGGCTGACCCACCGCATCACCCTGCCGATCGCGCACACCGACGAGGACAGCTACCTCAACACCGCCCGGGTGTTCGCGGGCGGACCGGGTGGCTACAGCTCGGAGAACAACCTGCTCCGGCGGGTGGGCTACTCCTGGTTGATCTCTCCGGCGTTCCTCGGCGGCCACTCCTTCGGCACGAGCTATCGCCTGGTCCACGTGCTGAACGCGATCTACAACTCGACCATCTTCCCGCTGGCGTACCTGTTCGCCCGGTCGGCCCTGCGGATGCCGTGGCGGCGCTCGTTCGTGCTGGCCTTGGCGGTCGGGGTCATGCCCGCCACGGCCTTCTGGTCCGAGCTGGCGATGACCGACGTCATGCTCGCCCCGCTGACGGTGGCCTGGGTGCTCATGATCGTTCTCTGGCTGCGCCGTCCGGCCAGCCTGTGGTGGTCGGCCGGGGCGGCCGCGGTCGCCGGCGTCTACTACATGATCCACGTTCGCGGTCTGGTCATCCTCGCCGTCCATCTCGGCCTGGTCCTGGTGCTGGCCATCGCCCGCCAGATCAGGTTCCGGTCGCTGGTCGTGGCGGTCGTGACGGCGGTGGCGCTGGTCGCGGTGCATCAGGGACTGGTGATCAGCCTCGGGGACAAGCTGTACCTGGCCGGCGACGCCAACGTCGCCGCCAGCGCTGCCAAGCAGTTCTCGTCCGGGTCGCTCGCGAAGATCATGACCCTCATCATCGGCAGCCAGCTCTGGTACGTCTCGGCCGCCACCTTCGGTCTGGTCGTGCTCGGCTGGCTGTTCGGCCTGCGGATCGTGCGCCGCCGCGAGGAGCCGTCCTCGCTGCGGTGGGCGATGGCCGCCGGGCTGACGGCGACCATCGGCGTGATCGTCGGCTGCGCGCTGCTGCTCGCGACGACGCCGTCGGCGACCAAGGATCTCATCTACGCCCGGTACATCGAGGCCTTCGCCCCGCTCTGGACCCTGGTCGGGGTCGCCGGGCTGACCGCCGTACGCCGAGTCACCGCGCGTTGGTGGATGCTGTTCACCGCCGCTGCCGTGCTGCTGAGCGGTCTGCTGGAGCAACTCCGGCTGGACCGGGTCGTGGCCAAGGGCGGCCGGCTGGGACACGGCCTCTTCTCTGCGCCGGAGATGATCGCGGTCGAGCGGTTCGGCCCGGTGGAACCGCTGTACTTCAGCGCCCTCATGCTGGCGGTGGGAGTCGTCGTCTTCCTGCTGGTCCGGGGCGTACCGGAGCGCTGGTCCAGGCGCGACGGGCTGTGGATCGCCGGGCTCGTGCTCGTCCTCGTGGCGAACGTCGCCATGCTCGCGGGGTTGCGACCGTCGACCGCCGGCCAGCTCGCCCGGGTGACGCCGACGCCGACGCTGGCGGCGCTCGGTGTTTCCGAAGGCGACCGGATCTACGCCACCCGCAACGCCCCCCGGATTCTGATGCTGAACCTGGCACACCCCGTGACCTGGGACAACGTCCGGATCATCGAGAACGACGTGCCGCCTCCAGCCGACGCCGAGTACGTGATCGCCGTCTGGAACCCCGCGCGTGTCACCTGGAACGGCGAGCAGTACGGCTTCAAGTACGTCGGCGGCAACGTCGGGCAGAACTGGGCGCTCTGGCGGCGCTGATCTTCGCCTTCCGTCACGGTCGCGGCAGCTCGTAGATCAGGCAGTCGCCACTGTGGTAGCGGAGGGTGGCCACTTGGTCGAGCGGTCGCGGCTTCAGCCGACGGTCGGCGAACAGCCACCGGACCCCGTACGCCGAGACCAGACGGTGCACGTCGGCAGCCGTCCCGGAGGTGAAGACGGCGTCGTTGTCGGCCAGCCGCCGCTGATCCCAGTAGGGCAGACGAGTGAAGTTCGCCCCCGTCTTCTCGGCGATCTTGTACGCGGTCGGCGTGTACGCCCAGCCTTCGACGAGCACGCGGCGTTCGGCGTACGCCGACACCCAGAAGTTCCGGTAGTCGCAGACCCCACCGGGCAGCCGTACGCAGTGGACGTTGGTCGCGACGAGATCGTCGGGCGAGGAGTGCCGCCGCAGCCAGCGCCCGGCGTCGAGCGCGCCCGCCGGCACCTGCCCTGGGCGTACCGGATAGTTCTCGGCCTGCCGAAGCGCGGCCCGAGCCGGATCGAGGTAGCGGTGGGGGACCGTGACGAAGGTGAGCGCCATGACCACGGCCAGGACGACGCCGGCGATCCGCCAGACCCGCGCCGGGCGGGCGAGTAGCCCGGCGACGCCGCAGACGGCGGCGATCGAGAGGTAGGGGCGCGCGGACTGGAGGAAGTACGCCTGGCTGCCGCCCGGTTGGGTGGTGAGCAGCATGGCGCCCATCCCGGCCAGGCCGATGCCGACGCAGAGCACGATCGGCGGATCGGACCGGCGTTCCCGGGCGAACGCCAGACCGGCGAGCCCGGCCCAGGCGGCGAGCCAGCCGACCGCGATCGAGCCCAGCGTGCCGACCCTGAGCGACCCCGGCGGAACGAGGCGCAGGCCGGTCGTGGAGCCCGCGAAGAGCACGAGGGACGCGGCGACGAGGACCGCGACGGCGATGAGCCCGGTGACCAGCACCGGCCGGGTTACCCGGCGCAGCGTGACCGCCTGGACCGCCGCCACGAGCAGCAATCCGCAGACCAGCAGGGGGACGAAGGTGGCCTTCGACCCCGCGACGGCGACCGTGAGCAGTACCACCAGGATCCAGTCGGCGCGGCGGTGGCGCCCGCGCAGGACATCGCTGAGGACGAGCATCAGCCCGGCGAAGATCATCGCTCCGAAGGTCTGCGTCGGGCTGTTCCAGAGGTTGAACAGGATGACCCCGGAACTGTCGCGTTGACCGGGGCGAACGGTGAACAGGGTGACGGCGAGCGCCCCGGCCCCGGCCCACCAGCGCCCGGCGAGCTTCCAGCCGAGGACGGCGACGGCGACGGCGAACATCAGCAGCGCGGGCAGCACCCCCAGCCGGTAGACGAGGGTCTGCGTCTCGACGCCGGTCAGGTTGCCGGCCGACGCCGAGGCCGCGTGGAAGAACCAGTGGTAGCGCAGATCCTCGCCGGCGGCATAGGGGGTCACCGGGGGCACGTGGTGCTTCAGTTCGCTGGTCAGCGCGATCTGGTAGGGCAGGTCCAGGTATGGGGAGGAGTTGCCGGGATAGCTCAGTCCGATGGTCCGGTAGAAGGTCGCCGCCGACCACAGCAGCAGGAAGATAAGTCCGGCCGCGACCGACCAACTCCAGGCCGGGGGAGCGGTCCGGCCGGAGCCCCGCCAGCACCGGCGAAGCCCCGGAACGATCGCGAACACGACGGGTACGCCGATCGGCGCGGCGGCGAGCCGGGGGAGTCCCACCGCGACTGCGGCGAGCTGCGTACCGATGGCGAGGGCGTATCCGACGGCGAGTCCACCGGCCAGGTCCTCCGCGAGCAGTCCGGCTCGGCCGCGGAGGGCGCGCCAGACGAGTACGCCGGGCAGGGCGACCACCACGATCGTGTACGCCCCGAAGAGGGCCGTCGTCCGCAGCGGGACGTCGTAGAGCCGGAGCAGGGCGACGGCGAGAGCGGTCACGACCAGCGCTGGAAGGTAGCCCGCGTACGCCGTCAGGCCGGTGGCGCGGGGCCGGATCGGCAAGCCCCCGTCCACGTCGGCGCTCCGCGTATGCACGTCCATTCGTCCGCCGTCCACCGTCCGCCCCAATTGTTCCGATCGTACGGAATATGAGAACGGCTCGGACTATGGTCGGCGGAAAGACGCCGGACCCGTCCGCCGCGCTGACGTCGGGCGGAACCCGCATCTATAGTACGGAGCGTGATGAGGCCGGACGCGGTGTCACCACCGAGGCTCTCGGTGGTGATCCCCATGTACAACGAGCAAGAGGTGCTGCCTCTGCTCGTCCAGCGACTCCGGCCCGTCCTGGACGGCCTGGAGCGCACCTACGAGGTCGTCGCGGTCGACGACGGCAGTCGCGACGACACCGCCGCGATCGTCCACCTGATGCGGGCCAAATGGCCGCAGCTGCGACTGATCAAGCTGCGGCGCAACAGCGGACACCAGGCGGCGCTGAGCGCCGGGCTCTTCCGATCGCGCGGCGACTACGTGGTCAGCCTCGACGCCGACCTCCAGGATCCCCCGGAGACGATCGCCGAGATGCTCCGCGCCGCCGAAGAGGGCGAGCTGGACATCGTCTACGGCGTACGCGCCGACCGCAGCACCGACACCTCGTTCAAGCGGATCACCGCCGGGTGGTACTACCGGCTCATGCGCAGCATCGTCGGCAAGAAGATGCCCGACGGCGCCGGCGACTTCCGGCTCCTCAGCCGGGCCATGGTCGAGGCCCTGCGGGGGCTGCCCGAACGCGCGCCGGTCTACCGGTTGCTGGTCCCGTGGCTCGGCTTCCCCAGCGGGCAGGTCGCGTACACCCGGGAGAAGCGGGCCGCCGGAGTCAGCAAGTACCCGCTCACGCGGATGATCAAGCTGACCGTCGACAGCATCGTGAGCTTCACCGCCGCACCGCTGCGCATCGCCACCTGGCTCGGCGCGGTCGGCGTACTGCTGGGGCTCGCGCTGGTGGTCAAGACGCTGTGGGCGTACTTCGCCGGGGCGACCGTGCCCGGCTGGACGTCGATGTTCCTGGTCGTCATCTTCTTCGGCGCCTGCCAGTTGCTCTGTCTCGGCCTGCTCGGGGAGTACGTCGGGCGGATCTACGAGGCGAGCCAGGGCCGGCCGGCGTACTACGTCGGGTACGACTCCGACAGCGACGAGGAGCCGGATGGCATGATCGACACCATCCGTGCGGCCGACCCCGGCCGCGTACGCGCGACGGCGGGAGAAGGGCGTGCCTAAGAAGCAGCCAGAAGGCGGGCAGGCCCCGGTCGTCCAGCGGGTCCGCATCCGGTACGCCAAACGCGGCCCGCTCCGGTTCACCAGCCACCGCGACTTCGCGCGCGCCATCGAACGCGCGATCCACCGGGCGAACGTGCCCATCGCGTACTCGCAGGGGTTCACCCCGCACCCCAAGATCTCCTTCGCCTCCGCCGCGCCGACCGGGGTCGCCAGCGAGGCCGAGTACCTCGAACTGGGCCTGCAGGCTCGGGTGGACCCCGAGGAGCTGCGGTCCGCCCTGGACTCCGCCCTCTCGCCGGGGCTGGACGTGCTCGACGTGGTCGAGGCGGCCGCGCCGGGCAGCCTGGCCGACCGGATCGAGGCGTCCCGGTGGCGTGTCGAGTTGCCGGAGGTGCCGACGGCGGACCTCGAGCGTGCCGTCGAGGCGTTCCGCGCCGCGCCGGAGGTGCTCGTCGAACGCCTGACCAAACAGGGCCGGCGCAGCCTCGACTGCCGCGCGGCAGTGCTGAACATCACGGTGATCTCGCCACCTGACGGGGTCCCGGACGCCCCGTATGCGATACTCGACCTTGTCGTACGGCAGGTGACACCGACCGTGCGACCCGACGATGTCCTCTCCGGGCTGCGTGTCGTGGCGGATCTGGTTCAGCCGGTCCCGCCGCGGGCCACCCGGCTCGCGCAGGGTTCCCTGAACGCGGCCGGAGAGATCGTGGATCCGCTGGACGCGGATCGCGAGGCGTCGTCGGTCGGGCGCTAGACCCCGGAAAGGTCTCAGCGTCCGACGGCAGACTTAGGAAGGGCGGTTCCTGCCGGGAATCGCCGTCCGAGTGACTATGGAGCAAGTCCTGCGTGGCAGCGTGCGTCGCGCCCGGGGCCTGCCAGAACTGGAGAACATCCGGATGCTCGACAACGAGCCCGCCGAGGCTGCGGACAACGATTCCGCGGCCGAGGCCCAGAACACCGCGCCACTGGCACGTCCCGAGGACGCTCCGGCCGAGGAGGCGCCGGCGCGTCGCCGGACGACTCGCCGCCGTGGCGCGTCCGACGACGCCTCCGCCGACGATTCCGGTGAAACGGGACGAGTGACGCGTACGCGTCGCCGGTCGGCCGCCCCCGAGCCGGAGCCGGTGCCTCTCGTCGAGGACACCGAGCCCGCCGAGGA
>JABFYB010000219.1 GCA_013361475.1 Hamadaea sp. | reverse complement strand
GGTCGGCTTGGGCGCGTCCGGTTCGCCGGAGGCCAGCTTCCAGACCTGCTTGAACGCAATACCGGCGAGGACGCCCGCCAGCGCGCCACCGATGAGGCCCACCGGCTTGTACATGATCTTGTTCGCGTTCATACCTCCCTCCTTCCCGGTTGATCTAGGCGAGAAACGGTCGCCGGGGCAGCCATTTCTCGCCTAGATCGACTGGTCGCCGGGCGAAGAGGCGGCGAGCGCGGCCAAGGCCGGGCCGGTCACCCGATAGGGCACCCACTCGGTGAGGGCGGACGCGCCCAGCGACTCGTAGAAGGCGCGGGCCGGGTTCCAGTCGAGCACCCACCATTCGAGGCGGGCGTACCCGCGCTCGACGCAGAGGCGTGCGAGTTCGCGAAGCAGCGCCTTGCCGTGGCCGTCACCGCGGGCGGTTGGGCGTACGTAGAGGTCTTCGAGGTAGATGCCGTGCACGCCGCGCCACGTCGAGAAGTTCAGGAACCAGATCGCGTAGCCGACGACCTCGCCGTCGGACGACTCGGCGACGTGCGCGTACACGGCCGGAGAAGAACCGAACAGAGCGGCGGAAAGCTGAGCGACGGTGGCGACGGCTTCCGAAGGAGCCTTCTCGAAGAGGGCCAGTTCGGCGATCATCGCGTGGATCGCCGGGACGTCGGCCGGGGTCGCCGGGCGGATCACGGGTTCACCGCCTTCTCCGTCAGGACTCCGTCCAGCACCGTCACGGCGTACCCCTGAAGAATCACGCGCGAGCCTTTCAGCTCGACGCGGACCTGGCCGGACCGCGGCGAGGCCTGGAGGCCGACCAGCGACGTCGCACCGAACCGCGCGCCCCAGAACGGCCCGAGCGCGGTATGCGCGCTGCCGGTGACCGGATCCTCGGGGATGCCCACGCCGGGGCAGAAGACTCGCGAGACGAAGTCCTGGCCGGAGCCGGGTTCGGCTGGAGCGGTGACGATGACGCACCGAGTGCCCAGCTCGGCGAGGCCGGCGAGATTCGGCCGCAGATCAACCACCGCACCCGCCGAAGGCAGCTCGACCAGCAGGTCACCGAGGTCGCCGGTGTCGTAGACGCCGAGCGGCGCGACGCCGAGGGAGTCCACAAGCGACGGTGGAGGTTCGGTGGCGACGGGCGGGCTGGCCGGGAAGTCCATCGTGATCAGGCCGCCCACGCCTACCGAAGTGCCGAGTGAGCCGCTCAGCGTGTCGAACCGTGCCTCGTCGGCCAGGCCGTCCTCGTGCAGCGCGTGCGCGGTCGCCAGCGTGGCGTGCCCGCACATCGCGACCTCGGTGGCCGGGGTGAACCAGCGCAACCCCCACTGGTCGCCGACCGGCCGGGTGAACGCCGTCTCGGCGCAGTTCAGCTCGGCCGCGACCCGCTGCATCCAGCCCTCGGCCGGCCAGTCACCCGCGGGCAGCACGCACACGCCCGCCTGGTTCCCCCGGAACGCCTCCTCGGTGAAGGCGTCGATGATCCTGATCCGCATGCTGCGAAGTTAGCGGACGGCGGTCAGGACGGCGAAGACCACCACGTTGTCTTGATACTCGCCGTCCGCGAACGGCCCGCCGCAGGTCACCAGCCGCAGCTCCGCGCGCCGGGCCAGGCCGTAGATCTCCCCCGCCGGGAAGGCGTCCTTCTGGTACGCGCGGACGGCCTCCACGGTGAAGACGGCGGTACGCCGATCGGCCCGGTCGACGCTGACCTCGGCGCCGACCGGGACCCTGCCCAGGTCGTAGAAGACGGCCGGACCGGCCGGGGCGGCGTCGACGTGGCCGAGCAGCACGGCCGCACCGACCTCGCCCGGCGCCGGGCCATGGTTGTACCAGCCGACGATCATCGGCGCGGACAGCGGCGGCACTTGAATCTCCCCGGCGTCGTCGACGCCGACCGGGGTCACCTCGGCCGTCACCGCGATGGCGGGGATCGTGAGCTTGACCGGCTCGGAACGGTCGAGTCCGCCGTCGGCCCCCTGGACGCCGCCGATGAGCCCGTGCGTGACGGACACCGGTGGTTCGGGGCCCAAAGTCGCCCAGCCGAGCAGCACGATTCCGGCAATGCCGGCCGTGATCAGGACGGGCTCGGGAATCCTCAGTCTGCTCAGAAATCTAGGGAGCTTGACGCGCATCTCCTCGCCGCCTTGTCAGCACCAGACCGGCCGCGGCGCTCACGGCCAGGACGACACCGGCGAGGGCGACAGCCCGATGCGTACCGCCGGAAGCCGTGGAACCGTCGCCTGTGGTCGGTGCGCCGTTGGGCGCCACCACAAGGGTTCCGGTGCCGGCCTCCCCGGTACTGCACCACACCTTGAGCTGGTAGGTGCCGGGCAAGGTGGAGTCGGGGACGGTGACCTCGGCGGCGTACGCGCCGGGGCCGGACGAGTCGGGTGCGCGCTTCATACCGACCTGCGACGAACCGCCGACTGCCTGCGCACTCAGGGTCGCGCTGGTCGCGTCGGTGCCACAACCGGCGATGACGGTGGTGGTGCCGCCGGGTCTCACTGTCTCCGGAGAAACCGTCACAGTCGCAGTGGCTGAGGTACCAGCCGCGGCGAGCGCGGGTGTCGCTGTCAGTAGCCCCGTGGCCAGTGAGCTGGCGGCCACAGCGAGCAAGCGGCGCATGACCTCAGGTTAGCTAGGATCGGAGGGTGGCGTATGTGATCTCGGTGAATCTGGGCGTAGCGCGCGAGACGGACGCGTCCGAGGTCGGCGTCACCGGCATCGACAAGCGGCCGGTAGCCGAGCCGGTCTACGTGCGGGACCCCGGTCCCCGGGACACCGGGCTCGGCAGCGGGCTCACCGGCGACGCCGTCTGCGACCGGCGCCACCACGGCGGCGACATCCAGGCGGTCTACGCGTACGCCCGGGAGGACCTCGACTGGTGGTCCGGTGAACTGGGCCGGGACCTGCCCGGCGGCTGCTTCGGGGAGAACCTGACGACCTCGGGGCTGGACGTCACCGGGGCGCTCATGGGCGAGCGCTGGCGCGTCGGCGACGATCTGCTGCTGGAGGTCACCGATCCGCGCATCCCCTGCGGCACCTTCGCGGCCTGGATGGCCGAACGGGGCTGGGTCAAGACGTTCACGCAGACCGCCCGGCCGGGGGCGTACCTGCGGGTGCTGTCGCCGGGGACGGTCCGGGCCGGTGATTCGATCGAAGTCGTCCACCGGCCGGACGACGGCGTCACGATGGGCGAGGCGTTCCGGGCGGTGACCCTGGAACCGGCGTTGCTGCCCCGGCTCCTGACCGCCGACGGGGTCACCGAAGGGTTCCGGGACAAGGCCCGCCGACGGCTGATCGGGCGTTCGTAGAGTGGTAGGCATGATCAAGGCGGTCGTCTTCGACGTCGGTGAGACCCTCATCGACGAAACCCGGATCTGGACGCGCTGGGCGCAGCGGCTGGGCGTACCGGTGTTCACGTTCCTCGGCGCCCTCGGCGGCGCGGCCGCCCTCGACCGCCCACACCGGGACATCTTCGAGATGTTCCAGCCGGGGTTCGATGTGGACGACGCCGTCTCGAGATGGGCCGTGGAGGACCCCGACGGACTCCGCGAGAACTTCGACGCCGAAGACCTCTACCCCGACGTGCGGGCCGCGCTGGGCGAGTTGCGCGTACGCGGGCTGCGGGTGGTCATCGCGGGCAACCAGCCACCGCAGGCACGCGACGCACTGGAGCGCATGGCGCTGCCCGCCGACGCCATCTTCACCTCGGCCGAATGGGGCGTGGAGAAACCGGAACCGGCCTTCTTCACCAAGGTCGCGGAGGTGGCGCGGGCCGCGCCCGGGGCGATCGCGTACGTCGGCGACCGGCTCGACAACGACGTGCTCCCCGCCGCCCACGCCGGGATGATGCCGATCCTCATCCGCCGCGGCCCCTGGGGATTCCTGCACGCCACCCGGCCGCAGGCCGCCCGCGCGACCGTCATCGACTCGCTCACCGAACTGCCGGACCTGCTCGCCCCCCGCTGACCCACGCTATCGGCGCTGGATCAGGGATCTCGGTCGAATCATGGTCCAAGATTCGACCTGGATCCCTGATCCAGCGCCTAAACGGACGCGCGACGGGGGCGACCGTCAGGGGGCGCCGAGGGCTTGGGAGGCTTCGCGTGCCGCCGCCACGACGGCCGGCCCGAGCGCGTACGCCTCTTCGCCGGCGACCTCGTGACGCAGCGTGGACACGCTCAGTCCGCCGATGATCTGGCCGGCGTGGTCGTGGACGGCCGCCCCGACGCACACGATCCCGGCTTCGTTCTCCTCGTCGTCGACCGCGTAGCCCTGTACGCGTACCTGGGCGAGGTCGGCCAGCAGCGCCGACGCCGTGGTGCGGGTGTTGGGCGTACGCGGCGGCAGCCCGGATCGTTCGCAGAACGCCGTGATCTCGTCGTCGGTTTGGGTCGCCAGGAGCGCCTTGCCGATGGCCGTCGAGTGCAGCTCGATCGTCATCCCGACCCGGGAGGTCATCTGATAGGGCCGGAGCCCCATCAGCTTGGCGATGTAGACCGCCTCATCCCCCGTACGCAAGGCGAAGTGCACCGTGTGCCCGGTCGCGTCCCGGAGGCGGGCCAACGCTGGAGCAGCCTGCCGGGCGGGATCGAACCGGTGGGTGACTTTCCCGGCGAGCGTGAAGATCCGGGGTCCGGGGAGGTAACCGCCGTTGCCGTCGCTGCGGGCGAAGCCGCGTTCGATGAGCGCCTGCAGGATGCGGTGCACCGTCGACTTCGGCAGCCCGGTGGCGGTCGCGATGTCGGTCACGCGCTCGTGCTCGGCGAGGCTTTCCAGCACGTCGAAGGCCTTGTCGAGGGCGGTCATGGGCGCCAAGCGTAGCGGTCAGGCGCCGCCGGCCACACGCACCGTCGCCCCGGTCGTGAACGAAGCCTCGTCGCTGAGCAGCCACGCGATCGCGTACGCGATCTCCTCGGGCCGGCCGGCGCGGCCCAGCGGCAGGTTCGGCCCGATCCGGTCGGCTCGGCCGGGTTCGCCGCTGCCCGCGTGGAACTCCGTATGCGTCACGCCGGGCGAGACGGTGTTGACCCGGATGCCACGCGGACCCAGCTCTTTGGACAGTCCGACGGTCATCGCGTCCACGGCCGCTTTGCTGGCGGCGTAATGGATGTACTCGTTCGGGCTGCCGGTGGTGGCCGCGCCCGACGAGACGTTGACGATCGAGCCGCCCGCGCTCATCCGGCGGACCGCCTCCTGCGCGACCAGGAAGTAGCCGACGACGTTCACGTCGACGACGCGGCGGAGATCCGCCTCCGTCAGGTCGACGAACGGCCCGATGGGACTGCCGACCCCGGCGTTGTTGACGAGGCCGGTCACCGCGCCCAGCTCCGCCTCCGCCCGATCGAACAGGTGCGCCACCTCATCGCGTACCACTGTGTCCAGTTGGACCGAGATCGCGCGGACGCCGGCCGCCACCGCGGCCTGGACCACCTGGTCGGCCGCGGCCTGATCGCGGCGATAGCCCACGGCGAGATCGTGCCCCCGCTCCGCGAGCACGCGGCAGGTCGCCGCGCCGATGCCCCGACTGCCCCCGGTCACCACCGTCACCTTGGTCATGCGGGCGACTTTAGGACCTCAGGGGTACGCCGGAAGCCCCGGATGAGCAAGCTCACGCCGAGCAGGAACAGCAGTAGCCCGGCGACGCCGAGCAGGGTGGTCGGCGTCCCCTCCCAGAGGTACGCCTGACGCCCCCAGCCCCAGGCGGTCGCGCGGGCCTTCGGCCGCAGGAACGTCTGCTCGCTCGGGCCGCGCAGGGTGACCTGGCGCAGCTCGCCGCCCTCCGGCCGGGCGTACGCGTCGCAGCCGCCGTACAGTCCGGCGAGCGGCGGCGCGCCGAGGTCGCTGAGACACTCGTAGGAGTCGGAGCCGTCGTGCGAGACGGTCAGCCGTTGCCCGGCCAGGTGCGCGACCGCCGGGACGGTGGCGTTGACCAGGGGCACGAGCGAATAGCAGACGAGCAGGACTCCGAGCCACCGCAGCGCACGCATGGAGGGCAGACTATGCCCGGCCGGCTCGTACGCCTATCGCCCGTCCGGGGCGCGCTCCGGTCGTCTCCCGCGTTATGGGGCGGTTGAGCGGCGGCGGTTTTCCACATCCGGCGGTTGTCCACAGCCGGGCCGCTTCCCTGGTGGCGGCTCACGGGCGGCGGGCCGCATCGTCGACGGCATGCCCCGATCACCGCGTCGCCCACCGGAGCTGCGCCGCCGGATCTTCCGCGGCAGCGAGGCCCGCCGGCTCGGTCTGCTCACCCCGAGCGACCTGCGGTCGACCGGATGGCGCCGGCTCTTCCGAGACGTGTACGCCGACGCCGACATTCCGCTCACGCACGAAGTACGCGCATGGGCCGCCGGGCGGTACGTCATTCCGGCGGAGGCGGCGATCGGTGGGCGTTCCGCGGCCGCCCTGCACGGCGCTTGCCTGGTGGCGGCGGACGATCCCGTCGAGGTCGTCAGCGTCCGGGACTTCGGGCCGGTGACCGGGCTCAAGATCCGCCGAGGCCCGCTGGCTCCGTCGCAAGTGCTCGCCGGTCGCGGCGGCGTACGGGTCACCACGCCGTTGCGGACGTGCTGGGATCTGTGCCGGTGGCATCCGGCCGAGGAGGCGGTGGCCCACCTCGACAGCCTCCTCGCCCGGGGCGTCCTGCGAGCGCCGGAGCTGACGGCGTACTTGGCTGGGCAGCGGAACGAGCCGGGGTGGCGGCGCGTCTTCGAGACGGTCGCGCTCACTGATCCGGCCGCCCAGTCGCCGCCCGAGAGCCGGCTGCGCGTACGCCTCGTCCGGGCCGGCCTGCCGCCGCCGGTCGCCCAGTTCGTGCTCGCCCACGAGGGGCGTTTCGTCGCCCGGTTCGACCTCGCGTGGCCGTCCGCCCGGGTGGCGGTGGACTGCGACGACGGCCGGCATACCCGCCCCGAGCAG
>JABFYB010000385.1 GCA_013361475.1 Hamadaea sp. | reverse complement strand
CCGGCCGCCATCGCCCGCCGCCTGGCCGCCGCCACTCCGGCATTCGCCAGGGATACGCCGTGAGCAGCGCACCGGGATCACCAGGGAGATCGCCAGTGGTCGGCGTCGACATCGGCGGCACCAAGATCCTGGCGGCGGTAGTAGGAGCCGACGGGGTGATCGGTGAGCTGATTCGCCGCCCGACTCCGGCTGCCGACGGGCCGCAGGCGGTCCTGAGCGCGGCGATCGACGCCGCCCGCAGCGCGCTCACCGCCTCCGGTGAGACCGGTGTGGCCTGCGGCGTGGGGACGGCGGGCGCGGTCGACCCGTCGGGGCGGATCAGTCACGCGACGGCCAGCCTGCCCGGGTGGACGGGGACCGACGTCCGGGGCGCTTTCGAGGCGGCACTCGGGCTGACCACAATCGTGCTCAACGACGTCCACGCGATGGCCCTCAGCGAGGCGGCCGGTGAAGCCGGGACGGTCCTCGTGGTCGCCGCCGGCACCGGGGTCGGCGGCGCGCTGCTGCGGGACGGAGTACTGGTGGCCGGGGAACATGGGCTGGCCGGGAGCGTCGGGCACCTGCCGTCGGTCGTCCGGGACGGCCGCCCGTGCGGCTGCGGCGGCGTGGACCACGTCGAGGCGTACGCCGCCGGTCCGGCGATCGCCGCCGACTACGCCGCCCGCCGGGGGCTTCCCGGCTCCGTGGCGCTGGAGGCGGTCGCCGCTGCGGCCGCAGACGGAGACGCCGCCGCACTCGCCGCCATCGACCTGGGCGCCCGAGTACTCGGAGCCGGACTGGCCGCCGCGGCCACGCTGCTGGACCCGGCCGCGATGGTCCTCGGCGGCGGAGTGCTCAACCTCGGCGGCCGATACCTCTCGACCGTACGCGACGAGGTCGCCGCGCACTCGCTCGGCGAAACCGGGCGCGCCGTTGTGCGTACCACTGCCTGGGGACCGGCCGCGGTCGTAGCGGGAGCGGCCCGCGCGGCCCGGAACGCACGGACCTGACCGGCCGGATATTCCCCACCGTGGGATCGGTCTCCATCCCGCATGCCGCGCTGATCTTTGTGCCTACGATCAGCGCGGGAGGCTCGCGAAGGAGAACCGATGGTCAACGGCACGGCCCTGCGGACGGCGTGGACGCGGAACATGGACACGCCGCTCCGGCGGTTCCTGCGCACGTCGACCGGCGGCGCGGCCATCCTGCTGGGCGCGACGGTGCTCGCCCTGCTCTGGGCGAACATCAGCCTGTCCTCCTACGAGCGGGTGTGGGAGACCGAGTTCTCGCTCCACCTGGGACGGTGGGGCATCGAGCTGACCCTGCGCGAGTGGATCAATTCCGGGCTGATGACGTTCTTCTTCTTCGTCGTCGGGCTGGAGGCGCGCCGGGAATTCGACCTCGGCGAACTGCGGGAGCGACGCCGGTTCGCGCTCCCGCTGGCGGCCGGCACGGCCGGCATCCTCGTCCCGATCGGCATCTACCTGCTGATCAACACGGGCTCGGACTCCGTGCACGGCTGGGGCGCGGCGATGTCGACCGACACCGCCCTGGCGCTCGGGATGCTGGCGCTCGTCGGCCCCCGGTTCCCCGACCGGCTGCGAGCCTTCCTGCTCACCGTGACCGTCGTCGACGACCTCCTCGCCCTGGTGGTCATCGCGCTGTTCTACACCGGCGGCGTCGCCCTGGGCCCGCTGCTGCTCGGCGTGCTGTTCCTCCTGCTGGTCCTCGGCGCCCGGATCGCCCGCGTCCGGACGGGCTTCGTCTACGTGGCGCTCAGCATCGCCGCCTGGATCGCCGTGTTCGGCTCCGGCGTCGACCCGATCGTCGTCGGTCTCGTGGCCGGTCTGGTCACGTACGCGTATCCGGCGCCGCGCAGCGAACTGGAGCGGGCCACCGACCTGTTCCGGACCTTCCGTGAGGAGCCGACCGCCGAACTGGAACGGGAGGCACGCGCGGGTCTGCGGCTGGCGGTCTCGCCCAACGAACGCCTCCAGGCGCTGTACCTGCCCTGGACGAGCTACCTGATCGTGCCGCTGTTCGCGCTCGCCAACGCCGGGATCAAGATCGACGGCGAGTTTCTCGGCCGGGCCGTCACGTCGCCGATCACGCTCGGCATCGCCGCCGGTTTCGTGATCGGCAAGCCGGTCGGCATCATCGGCGGCTCCTGGCTGGTGACCCGGCTGTCCAAGGGCCGGCTGCGGCCTCCGGTCGGCTGGGCCGCCGTCGGCGGCGCCGGGACGATCGCCGGCATCGGCTTCACCGTCTCCCTGCTCGTCGCCACCCTGGCGTTCACCGGCGACCAGCTCGAGGAGGCGAAGCTCGGCGTCCTGGTCGCGGGGCTGCTGGCCTCCGCGGTCACCTGGATCGTCTTCCGCGTGGTGACCATGCTGTCACCGCTGCGCCGCGCACGCGCCCTGGCCGACGGCGCGGAGTCCATCGTGGACCTCGCCGTCGAGGTGGACACCGATCGCGACCACATCCGGGGACCGGCCGACGCCCGGATCACCATCGTCGAGTACGGCGACTTCGAGTGCCCGCACTGCGGACGGGCCGAACCGATCATGCGCGAGCTGCTGTCCGGCTCGGCCGAGATCGCGTACGTGTGGCGGCATCTGCCGCTGACCGATGTGCACCCGCACGCGCAACTCGCGGCCGAGGCCGCCGAGGCCGCCGCCGAGCAGGGCGCGTTCTGGGAGATGCACGACGTGCTGCTCGATCATCAGGGCGATCTCGACCTGGTCGACCTCGTACGCTACGCCGAACAACTCAAGCTGGACACCGAACGGTTCGAGGAGGATCTGCGTACGCGGGAAGGCGCCGCACGCATCGCCGAGGACGTCGATTCGGCCGATCTGAGCGGGGTCGCCGGGACGCCGACGTTCTTCGTGAACGGGCGACGGCACCATGGCGCGTACGACATCGACTCGTTGAAGGCGGCCGTGCACGCCGCGAAGACGCGCGCGGTGATCCTCAACGTTTAGCCGTTGTACGCGCGGGGTAGCTCCCGCGCCGTGTCTAACTCCGCCGTCCAGATGATGGTTGTCACGACCCGTTTTACCCGTTATCTACTGAACGGGGTGCGGGTCCCTGCCGCCACCGCCAGTTCGCCTCGTCGGCCGACGGCGGCGGTCCGGGGAGATCGGGATCGGCGTCGGTCCGGCGGAGACCGGCGAGAATGACGGCGAGATAGCGGCGGCGCAGTTCCTTCGTGCGCACCCCGTCCGGTACGCGGATCGCCGCGCACGCCTCCAGCACGAAGCCGAGATCGGCGAGGCCGACGCCCGGCCGCAGTTCGCTCTTCGCCTGCTCGACGAGGCGGGCGGCCAGTTCTCCCGATCGACGCGCCTCCTGCGTCATCTCCGGGGTGGGCGTGAACGTGCCGGCGAGGTGCACGGTGAGCGAGTGGACGTCCGCGTCGACCACGTTGCCCAGGAACGCTTCCAGCGCTGCCCAGCCCGGCGTGCCGCCGGCCAGCGCGGCTTCGGCTTCGGCGTTGTAGCGCAGCAGACCGTCCTGGCACAGCCGGCGCAGCATGTCCTCTTTGCCGGGGAACCGGCGATACAGCGCGCTCATGCCGACGCCGGCCCGCTCCGCCACCGCCGCCACCGGAGCCTTGGGGTCGGCCAGGAACACCTCGCGCGCGGCTTCGAGGATGGCCTCGTCGTTGCGGGCGGCTTGGGCTCGGCGGCCGGAGAGTCCTTGGGTCACACGGGTCACCTTACCGGAACGGACCATTCCGGTCTACAGTGGCGTCACACCACGGAGCCCGGACGCGAGAGTCGGTAACGGCGTGAGTTTCACCTCACACGGCGTCACTCAGCCGTTCGGCGGAGCGCGTCCGGGTTGCGAAGACCCGCAACGGATGGGCAGACTATCTGCCTGCCCGGCGTACGACTCGCGGCGGTTCCGATTGGCGGATTGGACCCGTAACCTGAGTCGGCCCAGAGTCGGTTAAGCCGTGGCAGGCCGGGAGACCGGCACGGCGCGCGGGATGCGGGCGGGAGACCAGCCGCCGCGGCCAGGGGCACCGTCCGCACCCCCGCGTCGTGCAGAAGACCGGCGGTGCAAGAGAATCCGGGTCAGCGGTCGTGTTTGTGGACCACGCCGATCGCGCCCGAACCGTGATGGGTCAACGCCCGGCTCACCGAACCGAGCAGCGCGCCGGTGAAACCGCCCCGGCCCCGGCAGCCCACCACCGTCAGGCCCGCCGCCCGTGAGGCTTCGATCATCGTGTCCTCCACGTTCTTGCTCGACACGATCCGCTTCTCCACCGGAATCCCCGCGACCTCGGCCGCCGCCTGTTCGAGCACTTCGTCGAGGACGTCGACGTCGTCGCCCTCCGGCCGGGCGTGCACCAGGACGAGCGACGTGCGGCGCAACTGCGCCTCCTCGGCCGCGAACCGCAGTGCCGCCTGGGATTCGGCCGATCCGTCGACGCCGACGAGCACCGGCCCGGCGTCCGGATCGGGGTCCACTCCGGCCATGCCCTCGGCGGTGTCGGTGTCACCCTCGGCGGTGTCGCCCTCGGGGAGCACCGGGCGTACGACGATGACCGGACCTTGGCCGTGCGCGGCGACCTGGCTGGAGACCGAACCGAGCAGCAACTGTTCGAAGCCGCCGACGCCCCGGCTGCCGACCACGGTCACGGCCGCCTCCCGGGACAGTTCGATCAACGCCGCCGCCGGTCCGCCGGGCACCTGACGCGCGGTCACCTCGGTCAACTCCGGGTACGCGTCCCGCAGCCCGTCACCGATGTGGGCGACCATCCGGTCGAGGTCTTCGCGTACCTGGTCGTCGGCGAGCACTCCGGGGTCCATCCCGCCCATCGGCGGGTACGCGTACACGGCCGGCTGGTAGGCCAGCACACAGTCGAGGGAGGTCTGCCGGCGGACGGCCAGGCGGGCGGCGTACCGGGCGGCGGCGAGGCTGGAGGGTGAGCCGTCGACGCCGACGACAACTGGAGCGATCATGTGCCACGTTTCCCCCGTACGCCCGGCGGCGAAACAGCCGCCCGTCTTATGGTGAGGGCATGAAGGCGAAGGTCGGCGATCGCTTGATCATGGAAGGCGCCCACGTCGGCGAGGCCCGCCGGGTCGGCGTCGTGCTGGAAGTGCGCCACGAGGACGGTACGCCGCCGTACCTCGTGCGGTGGGCGGACGACCACGAGGGGCTGGTGTTCCCGGGGCCCGACTCGCACATCGAGGAACCCCGGGAACGCTGACGTCAGCGGCGACGTCAGCGGAGGGCGGCGGCCAGCTGCCCCAATCCGAGCGAGCCCAGATCGAGCGCTCGCCGGTGAAACTCCCGTAACGGCAGCCCGGAGGCGGCGCGCGCGTCGAGCCAGACGCGCTCGCCCGCCTTGTACGCCAACGCCTGCGCCGGTCGGCCGAGATAGCGCGCGAGCTCCGCGGACGCGTACCCGCCTTGCTGGCAACGGTTCGCCAGCATGTCGTAGGCGGCGTCCGGCGTCCACGTCCGCCCGTCGCGGTCCGGCAACTCCAGGTGCAGTCCGATGTCGATCACCACGCGGGCGGCCCGGAGCAGCTGCGCGAACAGGTGACCCAGCCGCGCGCCGGGCTGCGTGTAGAAGCCCAGCTCGTCCATCAGGCGCTCGGCGTAGAGCGCCCAGCCCTCCTGCCCGGCCGACAGCCCGCCGAGCATGTTCAGCCGCTGCCCGAGCGGGTTGCGCCAGGACTCGTAGCCGATCTGCAGATGATGTCCGGGCACACCCTCGTGGTAAACGGTCGTGTAGGCGTACCAGGTGGCGAACTCAGTGTCGTGCTCCGGCAACTGCCACCACACCCGGCCCGGCCGGGTCAGGTCGGCGGACGGCCCGATGTACATCGTCCCGGCCGACGTCGTGACGCGGGACTCGATGCGCCGCAACGGTTCGGGGATGTCGAAGTGCGTACCGTCCAATTCGGACAGCGTGCGTTCGAGCAGCGCCTGCAGCCAGTCCGCGAACTCCGCCGGGCTGCCGATCATGCCCGGCGACCCGGGCGCGTCGAGGTGGTCGAGCACCTCGCCCAGCCCGGCCCCCGGCATGATCGCCTCGGCCTCCGCGCGCAGCTGCGCCTCGATCGACTCCACCTCGTCCCAGCCCCACGCGTACAGCTCGGCCAGGTCGGGCCGCACGCCCAGGAACTTGCGCAGCCAGACCGCGTACCGGTCCGGGCCGAAGGCCTCAACCGGGTTCGCCTTCGGCTTCAGGTCCGCGCTGAGCCGGCTCGCCAGCAGCTGGTACGCCTCCGCCGCGGCCTTCGTCGCCACGGTCAGCGCGGCCTGGTGCGGTCCTCCGGCGTAGGACGCGGCGAGCTGCTCGGTGTCGGCGATCCACCCGTCGCACCGCGCCACGACCAGGTCGATCTGCCGGGCGGCGGCGACGTGGCCCCGGCTCGCCGCGACGGTCAGGCTCTCGGCGTACCCGGCGAGGGCGCGAGGCACGTCGGCGAGCCGTTCGGCGACCAGCGCCCAGCCCGCTTCCCGCTCGTCCGCGTCCGCGTCGCCGGCCGGGACGGCGGCGTCGACCGCCTGGCGGATCATCTGCAGCGGCCCGGTCGCGGCGGCATGCAGCTCCCGGAGATCCTCGCCGCTGTCATGGAACTCGATCATCGACTCGAGGCGTTCGGCGAGATGGTCGAGCAGCCGGCGGTCGTGCGCGGACCCGGCCGGCACCCCTGCGATCTTCCGTAGCTCGGCCGCCGCGAAGTCGGCCCGCGCCTGGTGCCCGGCCGGGCTGTAGTCGGTCAGCCGGTCCGGATCCTTCGCGCCCGCCTCCACGACGGCGGACGTCGGGTCGAGGACGGCGTACGCGGCCAGCAGTTCGTCGGCGAACTGATCCGCGGCCCCCATCAGAAGTACGTCCGCAGCAGCTCGGTGACGGTGTAGTCGTCCTCGACGACCGGGATCACCGACCATTTGTCGAACGCGGTGCACGGATGGGAGATGCCCAGGCACACCAGGTCACC